>JAGWKW010000264.1 GCA_028865155.1 Alphaproteobacteria bacterium | reverse complement strand
GAAAGCTTCAACGCAGTGCGCGCGGACTGGAACGGGTTCAATGTGTTGCAGCGCGCGGCTTCGCGCGTTGGCGGGCTCGACCTCGATTTTCTGCCGCAGACGGCCGGGTCCTCGACGCGCGGCATTTTAAGCGGCCGGATGGAAATGATCTGGCTTCTGGGCGCGGACGAAATCGACCTGGCTCCCGTGGGCAATGCGTTCGTCGTTTATCAGGGGTCGCACGGCGACCGCGGCGCGCACCGGGCGGACGTTATTTTGCCCGGCGCGGCCTATACCGAAAAATCGGGCCTTTACGTCAACACCGAAGGGCGCCCGCAAATGGGTCTGCAGGCCGTCTTTCCGCCGGGCGAGGCGCGCGAGGACTGGAAGATCATCCGCGCTTTTTCCGAAAAGATCGGCGATCCGCTTCCGTTCGATACGCTGGCGCAGCTGCGCCGCCGGATGTTCGATTTCGCGCCCGTCCTGGCCCAGATCGGCCACCGCCCGCAGGCCGAATGGCGCGCTTTTGGCAAGCCCGGCCCGGTTTCGGCCGAGCCTTTCGCGCCGGTGATCGAAAATTTCTATATGACCGATCCGATCAGCCGCGCCTCGGTCACGATGGCCAAGTGCACCGAGGAGATTTTACCGCTGATCGCGGGCGCGCGGGAGGCGGCGGAATAGATCATGGACATGTTTTTGACCAGCTATGTCGTGCCGTTCATCTGGATCGTCGTGAAGATCGTCGCGATCGTCCTGCCTTTGCTGGGGGCGGTCGCTTATCTGACCTATGCCGAGCGCAAGGTCATGGCCGCGATGCAGATGCGCCGCGGGCCGAACGTCACCGGGCCTTTCGGGCTTTTGCAGCCCATCGCCGATGGCGTCAAGCTGCTGGGCAAGGAGACGATCATTCCGTCCGGGGCCAACAAGGTTTTGTTCCTTTTCGCCCGGATGCTGACCTTTTTGCTGGCGCTGGCCGCCTGGGCGGTCATTCCGTTCCAGAAAGGCGTCGTGCTGGCCGACATCAATGTCGGCGTTTTGTATCTGTTCGCGATTTCGTCGCTGGGCGTGTACGGCATCATCGTCGCGGGGTGGGCGTCGAATTCGAAATATGCTTTTCTGGGCGGGTTGCGGTCGGCCGCGCAGATGGTGAGCTATGAAGTTTCGATCGGGTTGGTCATCGTCACCGTGTTGCTGTGCGCCGGATCGCTGAACCTGTCGAAGATCGTGGAGGCCCAGCGCCACGGCTGGTTCGCGTGCGGCATTCTGTTTCCCATGTTCGTCGTGTTTTTCATTTCGGCGCTGGCCGAAACGAACAGGCATCCGTTCGACCTGCCCGAAGGCGAGTCGGAGCTGGTCGGCGGGTTCAACACCGAATATTCGTCGATGAGCTTCGCGCTGTTTTTCCTCGGCGAATACGCCAATATGATTCTGCTCAGCGCGATGACGTCGATCTTGTTCCTTGGCGGGTGGCTGCCGCCGCTGGCGGCGTTGGGCTTTATCCCCGGCTTTGTGTGGTTCGCGCTGAAAATCGCCTTCTGTCTGTTCGTGTTCCTGTGGACGCGCGCGACCTTGCCGCGCTATCGTTACGACCAGCTGATGCGTATCGGCTGGAAGTTCTTTTTGCCGTTGTCGCTCGTCTGGGTGGTGCTGACGGCGGGGTATCTCATCATGTTCGATAAACTGCCGCATTGAGGAGGGGGACGCATGGCTTTCGCACGCACGATCCGACGTCTGACGCTCTTTGAACTGGCGCGGGGATTCTGGCTGACTTTCAGCTATATGTTCCGGCGCAAGGTGACGCTGAACTATCCGTATGAGAAGGGGCCGCTCAGCCCGCGTTTTCGCGGCGAGCACGCCTTGCGCCGCTATCCGAACGGCGAGGAACGCTGCATCGCCTGCAAGCTGTGCGAGGCGAT
>JAGWKW010000263.1 GCA_028865155.1 Alphaproteobacteria bacterium | reverse complement strand
GATCTTGTCGCGGACGAAGGCCTTGGTATAGGCGTTCCAGCCGTCTTCGGTGAAACGCCATCTCTGGCGCGGCAACCGCACGTCCATGTCGCCGAAGCCCATGGTCATGATTTCGGTGACGCTGGTCGTGGCCCACGACAGGACGGCGCGGTCGGTCATGTTCGGCATATCGAGTCCGACCATGCGCATGATCTGATTGTTGGGCTTGCGCGCGTAATAGATATAAGCAGGCGCGGCAAAAGGCAAAATCACCGCCAGCACGGTCGCCAGCGCGGCGATGGCCCAGCCCTGGATCTCGATCCGCCGTTTGAGGCGCGCCAGATGCAAAAGCGCGGCCTGTTCGCTGTCTCCGGCGGGCTTTGCGGCGGATGGCGGCGCCACGGGCGCCGAAGGCGCGGTCATTGCCCGCCGCCTGCGTTGTTGAGAAGAACCCATTGCTCGATGCTGACGCCGTCTGGATTCTGCAGCGTCGAAACACGCACGATCTGCAGGCGAAGCGTGGTCGAAATCGGCTGCGGCGGCTGGTCGCCGTCGAACTTGATCGTGACCGGGAACTGCACATACCAGGTATAGACGCCGTTGCGCACGGTCGCGTTCTGGATTTCGGGCGCGGCGTTGATGTCCATCGACACGACCAGCTTGCGCGCCTGCACCGCGGCGATGAAACCGGCATCCTTGAGCGCCTTGTTGAAGCTGTTCCATCCGATCTGGGTGAAGTCCGGTTCGACCTGCTGCAGGCGGGCGCGGTAGTCGCTATAGCCGAAGCGCATGACATTTTGCGCCGTCGAGGCGGACCAGGCGATAACCTGCGCCGGGCTCAGATAGGGCGCGTCGAGCGGCACGATATTGATGATGCGCCCGTCCGAGGTGGTGGCAAAATAAACCATTTTGGGTTTCATCGTCAGCGCCAGCCCGGCGATCGCCAGAACCAGGATGCCGATCACCGCAAGCTGGATCAGGCTGATGCGCAAAAGCATGCGATACCCGTCGCGATAGAAAGCGTTGCGGTTGAGGACGGTGGCGATGGCGTCTTTGACGGGCATGGGCGGAGTCTACACAGGAAAATGAATATCAGCCATAGAAACGGCGGAACTGTATTCGGACGATCCTTTGCAGGACGGGCAGATGCGGTTGTGGCGGCCTTGCGACGCGAAGCTACGCAGGCACATCAGGCAGATGCGCTGCGAGGGTTGCGGCGCGGCGGTTTCGGCCGTATCGCGCGCGCGCGCGGCGCGCGGTGACGCCTGCCCGTTTCCGCTTCCATTCCCCTGAATTGCGGCGCGGCGGCCGGGCTTGCGCCCCGGCGCGGCACGGCGCGGCAGGCCAAGGCGCGCTGCGCGCGTCATGATCGCGGCGACCGAGCGGCCGAGAATATCGGAAATTTCTTGCGGCGTTTTATTCTTGAGCCATAGGTCGCGCAGGGTCGCGTCCTGTTCCTGCCAGTTCGGCGGCGGGGTCGGCGCAGGCGCGGACGCAATGTTGGTGCCGCTGGAAACCGTGCCGTCGGAAGGGATTGGATCAAAATCGCTCACGCGAACGCTCCAGAAACCGGAAGAAAGCAAAAGTGAAACTATTTCCGAAAGATTTAGCGCATCAATTACTCATAATTTCTTAAGAGCGCGGAACGAGGGACAAATTCCCCGCCGGCGGCAAGGTTTTTTACTATGGTTCCGGTGATTCCTTCGATAAAAAACGGCTTTTTATGGGCGTTCTGTCGCAAAACGGCTCTTTTGCACGAAATTTTATAACAACAACACGCATACAAATGTATTTATATTTCATATTGAAAAACAACGATAATTTATTTTTCTTGACGGAAAATTCACGAAATTTCAAGAAACAATGGTGTATTCGTTGATTCGAAGCTCGCCGGAAGGTCCGGCAAAGGGTTTGTTGAAGCAAAAA
>JAGWKW010000262.1 GCA_028865155.1 Alphaproteobacteria bacterium | reverse complement strand
GGGAAGAGTCAATTAAATAACGCAGGGAAAAGGCTTTTTGCTTATGGTACCGTAATACCGCATATCTAACAAAAACTGGAACTTTCGCGGAACATTCCCCATATTACGCCCATGGCTCGCCCTACCCCCTCGCTTTTCGAAAATACCGCGCCGCGTCCGCTGGCTGACCGGCTGCGTCCGCGCGCGCTGGGCGACGTCGCGGGGCAAGACCATCTGCTGGCCCCCGATGCGCCGCTGGGCCGCATGGTCGCGGGCAAACGGCTGGCTTCGCTGATCCTGTGGGGGCCGCCGGGTTGCGGCAAGACGACCATCGCGCGCTTGCTCGCCGATGCGACGAACCTGTATTTCGAGCCGGTTTCGGCCGTAGCGTCGGGCGTCGCGGAATTGCGCAAAATTTTCGAAGCCGCCGCCGCGCGTCGCGCGACCGGGCAAGGCACATTACTGTTCGTCGACGAAATCCACCGCTTCAACCGCGCGCAGCAGGACGTGCTTCTGCCCTATGTCGAGGACGGCACGGTGACGCTGGTCGGCGCGACGACCGAAAACCCGTCTTTCGAATTGAACGGCGCGCTTCTGTCGCGGTGCCAGACTTTGGTTCTGAACAGGCTCGACGAGGTTGCGCTCGATCTGCTTCTGCAGAAAGCAGAGAAACTTTACGACCGCCCCCTGCCCCTGAACGACGAAGCGCGGCAGGCGTTGAAAGCGATGGCCGACGGCGACGGGCGGTATTTGTTGGTAATGGCCGAAGAAATTTTTGCGCTGCCTGCGAATAAAACGCTCGACGCGGCGCAGCTTGCCGCATTCGTGCAGAAACGCCGCCCGCTTTACGACAAGGCGCAGGAAAGCCATTACAATCTTATCAGCGCGCTGCATAAATCGCTGCGCGGTTCCGACTGCGACGCGGCTTTGTACTGGTTTGCACGCATGATCGCGGGCGGCGAGGAGCCACGCTATATCGCGCGACGGCTAACGCGCTTTGCCAGCGAGGATATAGGGCTCGCCGACCCGCAGGCTTTGCCGATGGCGCTTGCGGCGTGGGAAGCTTATGAGCGCATGGGCAGCCCCGAAGGCGAATTATGCCTGGCCGAGTTGGTGATTTATCTCGCCACCGCGCCGAAATCGAACGCCGCCTATACGGCCATCGGCGCGGCGATGCGCGCGGCGAAAGAACATGGCTCGCTGATGCCGCCGAAGCATATTCTGAACGCGCCGACAAAACTGATGCAGGAAATCGGCTATGGCGCGGGTTACGAATATGACCACGACTCGTCCGAAGGTTTTTCGGGACAGAACCACTTCCCCGACGAGATGAAGCGGCAGGAATTCTACCGCCCGGTCGAACGCGGTTTCGAGCGCGAAATCAAAAAGCGGCTCGATTATTGGGCGGAGTTGCGGCGCAAGAAAAACGGATAGTCACCGTACCCGCATGGCCGGAACGGTTCTTTGCCCCGGCGCGCGTTTCGGTTTCTTCATTTTCAGATTCTTCGCTTCCGCTGCGAGGATTTTCTTTTGCACCTTGGCAAATACCTGAATCATGGTTTTTTGTCTGACCTCAGCCGCTTTGCCTTTCTTTTTCTCGAAGATATTGACATTAGCCGCAAGACGTGACGCCGCCACATCCAGCGAGACCCACTCGACCGTACGACGACCTTTTTCTTTCCATTCGTCATGTTGTTGAGTCGCACGCAATATATAAAGGTGCATCCAGACGTTAACGATATTGATTGTCCCGCTTACCCCGCCATGGGAAGCGCGCTTCGCGTAAAGAAAGCTAACGACTTTCTCGGGGAAAATATCGCCAATGATACCCGCCTCTTCTTCCGCTTCATGAGCAGCGACTTCATGAGGCTTCAACCCCACGATCGGATTTCCTTTGGTGAATACCCAGTTGCCTTCGCTCGATGTCAAAAGCGCAACCTCAATCCTGCC
>JAGWKW010000046.1 GCA_028865155.1 Alphaproteobacteria bacterium | reverse complement strand
TGACTGCATGCCGGTCGACGTCATTCAAGGCATGTTCGAAGCATTCCAGCCGATGCAGGCGTTCCGTAAATTTTCCAATTTCTCTGGCATGGATCAGTCGAGCCCGGAGGCCGAACGTTTCGTCCTGACCGAAGATTGGCTCAATGATGGCGTCGCTTTGCCTGCGCCCGCCGCGCGCGAATGTTTCGGCGATTTCTCGACGCGCAATATTGCAGCCAACGGGCAATGGCGCGTTGGCGGGCAGATCGTCGATCCGTCGCGCATCGACAAACCCGCCTATGTCGTGGTTCCAGGCCGCGACCGCATTGTGCCCCCGGAATCCGGCATGCCTTTAGCGCGCGCTCTGCCGCATGCGATGCGGCACGAGCCGATGATGGGCCATATCGGCATCATGGCCAGCCCCCAAGCGCCACATCAGGTGTGGAAACCATTGGCGCAATGGCTTGCCGCGCATTGACGTTTTTGAACTGATATTTTCAGGCGGCGATTTTCAAAATCCCGCCTTGCCCGTTGGCATCCAGCACGCGCGCCATCAGCTTCAGCCATTGCCCGATCTCCAGCTGTCCCGTCCAGTGCAGCGAAACCTGATCGTCCGGCGCGCGCCGCACGACATCCGGCGGCGGGTTCGCCGTATCGCCGCCTGCGGCCAGAACGCGCGCGAGCCATTGCATCCGCCTAAGGCTCAAATGCCGCATTGGCGCGGATGCCTGCCGCACCGCATCGCGCAACGCGCCGTCGCCCGTCAGCGCGGCGGTCAGGGACAGCCACGCGACTTCCTCCGGGTCGTAATCGGGAAACCCGGACTGGGCAAGGCGCAGTCTTTGCGGTTCGAAAAAACGCACCTTCGCCTGCGCCGCATCGCCCGTAAGAAGCATCATGATCCCGAACGGCACCAAAGGTTCGAGAATATGGCCGAGCCATTCCGGAGGATGGTCGATCAAATCGCGCATCCCATCCAGATCATCGTCGAGAATGCAGGCAAGCCATTTCCCGACGAACGACGAGACCGCGCTATCGGGGCAGCCGGCGATGATCGCATCCGCGCCCGCCGTCGCTTCCGGCACGGATTCGAACGGGCCGAGGAAACCGCGCTGCCGCACTGTCTCGCCGGGGTTCAGCATCCGCAGGCATTCGTAAAAATCCAGAATGCCGCGCCACTGCTTACGACTGTACCGGGCATGAACGAGATCGTGGCCGTTTCTGCGTATCCGTTCGTATAAAGCCGGATCGTCGGCGACGGCGGCAATCTTGTCGAACAGCGCATCCCCTTCGCCGAGGATGCAATTCTCCATATCGCGGAAACCGTAAGGGCGCAAAACAGGCGCGTCGGGCGCGACCAGAACGGCACCGCAAGCGGGAATTTCAAGATGCTTACGTACAAGGCAATCGAAAATCGTTGTGTCGGCGAGCGAGAAATGCGACCGGTTCAAAAGCCGCGCATAAGCTTCGCCCGTGACCTGAAACTTATGGCGCGGAATGGGTTTTTCATACCCCGGATGGGTATAAATCAAGGTTGGAAAACGTTCGATGATGGTGCGTGCGGTCGCGGCGCGCCAATCGTACATTTCCGGGATCAGGAAGCCGCCGAACACGCTGACGGGAATATCTTTCGGAAGCTCGTAATCGCGGAACACGCGCTCGTCGAACAGATGCGCGACGGAAAATATCCGGTCTTTCAGTTCCGGCGACTGGCGCAGCGCCGTCTCAGCCATATGCGTGAAAATCCAGCGCGCGCCCATGGCATCGAGCGTGCGCAGAAAATTGACGCGCACGGCGCAATAGGGGTCTTGGGTCAAAAGCCCGATGCGCGGAATTTCCGGATACGCGCGTATATTGTCGATCTTCAGCGGCGCGGGATAAAAAAACGGCGACTCGTAAACAATAAAATCGGGCTGGACGCGGTCGCAAGCCTCGCCCATGTCGAAATCGTCGGACATGACCGTGACGTCGGCAAGCGCCACCAGCGTTTCGACCCATTCGTCCTGATTGGAACGAAAACCGTCGGCAATATCGCGCGTGCGCCTGTGCCGGATGTATAAAATACGACGGCGCGGTGGGAGATCAGTCATCGCGCGCGTCGCGCCCGTAAATCTCGCGCTTGCCGGTCGCGCTTGCCGGGCCGATCAGGCCTTCGCGCTCCATGCGTTCGACCAGATTGGCGGCCTTGTTGTAGCCGATTTGCAGTTGCCTCTGGATGAAACTGGTCGACGCCTTGCGTTCGCGCAAAACGATGTCGACCGCCTTGTCATAAAGCTCGTCGCCCGCCCCCCCGCCGCCGAACAGACTCCCGCCCGCCATGCCTTCGTCGCTGCCATCATCCTCGGTGACTTCGTCGAGATATTCCGGCTCGCCTTGGGTCTTCAGGAATTTGACAATGCCTTCGACCTCGTCGTCGCGCACGAAGGGGCCGTGAACGCGCGTGATGCGCCCGCCACCAGCCATATAAAGCATATCGCCTTGCCCCAAAAGCTGCTCCGCCCCTTGTTCGCCCAAAATGGTACGGCTGTCGATTTTCGATGTGACCTGGAAACTTATGCGCGTCGGGAAATTGGCCTTGATCGTGCCGGTGATCACATCGACCGAAGGCCGCTGCGTCGCCATCAAAATATGTATCCCGGCAGCGCGCGCCATCTGCGCCAGCCTTTGAATGGCCGCCTCGATCTCCTTGCCCGCGACCATCATCAGGTCGGCCATTTCGTCGACGATGACGACGATATAAGGCAGTTCGGTCAAATCGAGCGGCTGCTCCTCGTAAACCGGCTTGCCGGTCTCGCGGTCGAAGCCGGTCTGCACCGTGCGCATCAAATCTTCGCCGCGCTTGGCCGCTTCGCGCAGCCGCGCATTGTACCCATCGATATTGCGCACGCCCAGCTTCGACATGGCGCGGTACCGTTCTTCCATCTCGCGCACCGTCCAGCGCAGCGCCATGATCGCCTTTTTCGGCTCCGTCACGACGGGGGCGAGCAAATGCGGAATCCCGTCATAGACCGACAGTTCCAGCATCTTCGGATCGACCATGATGAAGCGGCATTTCTGCGGCGGCATGTGATAGATCAGCGACAAAATCATCGTGTTGATCGCGACCGATTTGCCCGAACCCGTCGTGCCCGCGACCAGCAGATGCGGCATTTTGGCCAGATCCGCAATGACCGGGTGCCCGGCGATGTCCTTGCCCAGAACCAGAGGCAGCACCGCCTTGGTGTTCTGGTATACTTCAGTGCTGAGCAGTTCGCGCAGATAAACCATTTCGCGCCGCGCGTTGGGCAATTCGATGCCGATGACGTTACGCCCCGGCACGATCGCGACGCGAACCGATGCCGCGCTCATATTGCGCGCGATGTCGTCGGCCAGAGAAATGACGCGCGACGCGCGCGTGCCCGGCGCAGGTTCCAGCTCGTACAAAGTCACGACCGGGCCGGGGCTGACTTTCGTAATCTGTCCGTTGACGCCGAAATCCTCGAGTACGGTCTCGAGCAGCTTGGCGTTTTTCTCCAGCGCGTCCTCGGACACGGTCGCCTGTTGCCGCGCATTGTCGGGCCATTGCAGCAGGTCGAGCGACGGCAAATCCTGATCCGTATCGGAACGCAACGCCAGCCGCGCCTGACGCGCCGTGGCGGCAGGCCGTTTGATCAACGGCCCCTTCTTGGCCCTGGTTTTTTTCTTGTGCGCGGGTTTGGAAAAGAAGCCGCGCTCTTCCTCGTCATCATCATCATCTTCCTCTTCTTCCTCCTCCTCGTCGTATTCTTCTTCCTTTTCTTCCTCCTCGTCCTCGTCGAGATCGCCTTGTTCCCGGTGTAGCAACCGCCACATTTTATGGGCGATATAGCGCATTTGCCGCACAACCCATGTGACGCCCTGATGCAGCGTCAGCACGATCCACTGCCATTCCTCAAGCGACAGCGCGCAGGCGAGGTAAAGCGTCAGGATCGCGACGACGCCGAACAGGGGGGCGAACAGAATGGCGCCCCATGGCGGCGGCAGAAGCGAAACCAGCCCGCCGCCGATGATTTTGCCGAATGCGCCGCTCTGCGCCGCTGTGATGCCGAATTCCCCGCCCATCGAGCCGAGTGCGATGCCCAGCGCGAGCATCGCGCTGAACGCCGCTAGCAGCCGCCGGCCCAAAAGGTCGAGCCCCTGTTCCGAGGCGATACGCCAGCCCCAGGCGGCGACCATGACCGGGAGCAAAAAGCCACCGAAACCAAAAATCTGCATAACAAGATCGGCGGCGTAAGCGCCGTAAATCCTGCAGATATTGTGGATGCTCAGCGCGCCCGGCATCACCTGCGCGGTGTTCCATGACGGGTCGCGCGGATCGTAGCTGAACAGGGATGCCGCGAGGGCAAGGGCGATGGCGATGACGATCCCGCCCGCCAATGTGCGGAAAAAGCGCGTAATGCTGTCCTGAAGCCCTTGTGGAAGCAGGGACGAGGATTTTCTGTTGCGGGAGCGGGCAAGGGGACGGGGCATAAGACCGGGACGAAAGTTAGAATCGAACTACGAATCTAACCCCATAGAAGCGTAGGAACAAGCGAACTCGTCTTTACGCGCTTGCGTAATAGTCGTGCCCGTAGGAAGCCGCGGGCGGCGCGATGGCGGAACCGTCTTCCACGGTAACGTGGTGGAAGTCATTTGCCGCTTCGCGTTCGTAAGGCGCGGTCTCCAGCGCGCCCTTGCCACCGACCACGATCAGGTCGTTCAGCTTGCCCGCGCCGGAGAAGCTGCCGCACACAAGCGGCCCACCGCGCCCGCAACCGCCGTCGAGCGTCACCGCGGCGTCATCGAGGTCGGCGCCGCCATTGACGCTGTCGAATCCGCGGACGACGCGCGAGAAAGCCACCTGTGCGCGACCGGTGATGCGGAAGGGTGCTGCCGTCCACCACAGCGACTCGCCTTGGTCGTCGAGCGAACGGGCCGGGTCGAAACTGGCCGGCACGAACAAAATCTTCTTTTGGTCGGCGACAGGGTTGGTGAAGGCGGCGCGACGCATCGTGCAGGCAAGTTTTTCGTGCCCCGGCATGTTGCGCTGCAAGTTGCGCAAATGATTGGTCCAGCGCGTGATGGCAAGGCTTCCGGCGCGCGCGACCGAGCGCGTGTCGCTAATGCTGACGCCGTACAGGCGCAGGTAAGACTCGACGCCGGACGCCAGAAGTTTTTCCAAAGCCTGATGCGGCAACGGCGCGAATTGCAGGCGCAGCAAACGCTGCCACGCTTCTTCGGCGGGGCCGCGTAAAAACACGATGTCCGAAGGTTCGACGCCCGTCTTGCACATCAGTGCCGAGCGGAAAGCCAGGATTTCGTCCATTACCGCTGCGTTGTGGCGGGATTCGACGCCAAGGTAATTGCCCAGATAAACCAGGCGATCGCGTACCGAAAAACGCATGGCAAGATGGTCGTGCAGCGTGACCAGCCGG
Organism: Alphaproteobacteria bacterium; assembly: GCA_028865155.1. Lineage (GTDB taxonomy): Bacteria > Pseudomonadota > Alphaproteobacteria > UBA9219 > UBA9219 > CAIXLI01. The sequence continues at coordinate 3,969 of JAGWKW010000046.1, read as the reverse complement.
TCGATATCGCCATGAATGGCGGCAACGGCCCAAATACGGCGCGGGGTACCCAATTCGGCGAATTTTTCGTTCATGGCGCGTCCCTCGGCCCGGCGGAGCCCGGTTAATTTTTTATTAATCCGATGTGAACATACGAATCAGCTGAAAATCAACGATTCAATTCGGGCGCGGAAGATTTAGATGTGGATGAATTGGGAACCGATCTTCGCGGCAGGCGAAGGGCCATGCCAGAAAAGTGACATTCGCTTCTCTTTTCGCGATCAAGGGCCGCGCTGCTTTCGTCTCCAACGGGTAAAAAGTTTCTTCACTCATCAGTCTGGCGGACGTTATGCCGATTCGCGCCAGAATGCCTTCCCTGATTGCAGGCGGCAGAGGGGCGAGTTGGTTCCGTATGGGTTCGAAAGCCCATTCCTTGCCGAGAAGATGCCCGTGAGGATTGATAATACCCCATGCAAGGCTGGTTTCTCGCACAACCTGCCGTATCGTAATTATGTTGTTGCCGTCGATATTCATCAGAATGATTTCGCCATTCGGCGTATCGCAGCATCTTAGGTAGTCGAATGGCGCGATCTTGGATTTCAGCGCGTCCAGAAAACCGCCAACCGGGTCGCTTTGGATACAGGCGCAGCCTGACTTGGCGCACAGCATGGCGTAAACATCACCGACCATATTCATCGCTTTTATTCGAGGGTGTTATTCTCCAATCAAAGCAAATCTGCCTCTTCGCCGCAAGCATGCTGCGCGTTAACCTTATAGGGTGTCCGAAATTACAGGCGGGCCTAACGGTATCCGGCGCGCGGTAAAATTTTCAGGTATCGAGGAAGCTGCGCAATTTCCGCGACCGCGACGGGTGCTTGAGCTTGCGCAAGGCTTTCGCCTCGATCTGGCGGATGCGTTCGCGCGTGACGCTGAACTGCTGCCCGACTTCTTCCAGCGTGTGGTCGGTGTTCATGCCGATGCCGAAGCGCATGCGAAGCACGCGCTCCTCGCGCGGGGTCAGCGTCGCCAGAACGCGGGTCGTCGTTTCGCGCAAATTGCCCTGAATGGCGCTGTCAAGCGGTTGCACCGCGTTTTTGTCCTCGATGAAATCGCCGAGATGCGAATCCTCTTCGTCGCCGATCGGTGTTTCGAGGGAGATCGGCTCCTTCGCGATCTTCATCACCTTGCGGATTTTCTCCAGCGGCATATGCAGCTTTTCCGCCAGCTCTTCCGGCGTCGGCTCGCGGCCGATTTCGTGCAGAATCTGGCGCGACGTGCGCACCAGCTTGTTGATGGTTTCGATCATATGCACGGGGATGCGGATCGTACGCGCCTGATCGGCGATGCTGCGTGTGATCGCCTGCCGGATCCACCAGGTCGCGTAGGTCGAAAATTTGTAGCCGCGCCGGTATTCGAATTTCTCGACCGCCTTCATCAGGCCGATATTGCCTTCCTGAATCAGGTCGAGGAACTGAAGCCCGCGATTGGTGTATTTCTTGGCGATCGAGATGACGAGCCGCAAATTGGCTTCGACCATTTCCTTTTTTGCGCGGTTGCTTTCGCGTTCGCCCTTCTGCACGGTCATGACGATGCGCTTGAAATCCGCGAGCGGCAGCCCGGCCTCGTCGCAGATCGACGCGATCTCGGCGCGCAGACGGTCGGTTTCGCCCTCAAAGCGTTCGGCGAATTTCGTCCAGGCCTTGACGTTGGCGGGAACCGCTTTTACGGCAGCCTCGCCTTCGTCCGAAGCCGCCTTTCCTTTGGCGGGTTTCTTTGCGGGCGCGGCTGCGGGTTTGGCCGACGGGTTGAAAACGTCGAGCAGCCAGTTGCGGTCGAGCTCGTGCCCGGTATAGCGCGCGAGGAAATCCGCGCGCCCCACGCCGCTGTCGAAGGCCAGACGCATGATGCGCCCTTCGATGCCGACCAGACGGCGGTTCAGCGTGTATAGCTGCTGCACCAGTTGCTCGAGGCGATTGTTGTTCAGATGCACGGTGCGGACGAGTTCGACCAGCTCTTCCTTGGTCTTGTCGAACTTCTTGTCCGACTGCGGCGAAGGCTGCTCGCCCTTTTGCATCGCGGCGATGCGCGCGGCCTGAAGTTTGTAAAGGCGGTTGTAGGTCGAGGCGATCTTGCCGAACGTCTCCATCACCTGCGGTTTCAGCTTTTCTTCCAGCATCGACAAAGACAGATTTTCCTGCTCGTCGTCGAAGCCGTCGCCGCCTTCCTCGCCTTCCGCGGTTTCGTCTTCTTCCTCGCCCTCGTTTTCGTTCTCGCTTTCGCCTCCGCCCAGCATGTCGGCGTCGTTCGACGGGCCGCCGCCATAGGTCGCTTCGAGGTCGATAATGTCGCGCAGCAACATCTTGCCTTCGTTGAGTGCGTCGTGCCAGCCAAGGATAGCCTGAATGGTCAGCGGCGACTCGCAAATGCCGCCGATCATCATCTCCCGTCCGGCTTCGATGCGCTTGGCGATGGCGATTTCGCCTTCGCGGCTCAGAAGCTCGACGGTGCCCATTTCGCGCAGGTAAAGGCGCACGGGGTCGTCGGTGCGGCCCAGATCCTCGTTGACGTTGCCGCTTTCTTCTTCTTCGCCGTCCTCGCCTTCTTTCTTTTCCTTCGGCGCTTCGTCCTCGTCGCCTTCGGTGACGCTGATGCCCATTTCCGACAGGGCCGCCATCGTATCCTCGATCATGTCGGAATTGATCTTGTCCTGCGGCAGCGCGGCGTTGATTTCGTCGATCGTCACATAGCCGCGCTCGCGGCCTTTCTTGATCATTTTCTTGATCGCTTCCGCCGCCGTGTCGATAATCGGCGCTTCGGCTTTTTCTTCGTCGTTCTTGGCGTCATCGGCTTCGAGCAGCGAGGGCTTGGCGGCTTTCGGCTCCGGCTTCGCGGTTGCGGGTTTCGCAACGGGTGCTTTCACCGCTGCGGTTTTAGACGCAGCCGGTTTCGCGGCCGCAGGGGCGGCGTGCTTGGCCGTTTTGGCGGCGACGACCTTCTTGGGTTTCGGCGTAGGTTTCTTGATCGCCTCTTTCTTGGGCGCGGCTTTTTTCACGGCTTTCTTCACAGCCTTTTTCGGCGCAGCCTTCTTCGCGGCTTTTTTGGCCGGTGCCTGTTTGGCTTTGGTTTTGGGTTTTGCGGTTTTGGCTTTGGCTGGAGCCGATTTTTTCTTCGCTGCCTTTTTCGTCGTCGCCATGCGTTCCAATCTCTACAACAAAGGGGGGCGTAGCCTGCCGTTAAAGCGGGTTCGCGGTAGATTTGTCAATTAGTTAAGCATTGAAGAGGCGAATTTTAAGGGGGGAAGGCCGTAAAGCAAGATAATTTCATTCCTGATTCGGATTTTTAACCTTTAATCGCCGCCAACAGCCTGTTGCGTTTGGTGAATTTGAGCTTGTAACATTATGATTTGTTGCCAATTTTCATCATTCCGGTCTTTGGAATAACGCCGTTTGGCCTCTTCAAGCGCGGACAGAAGCAAATCATGCTCGTGAAGCTGCCAGGTCGAAACCCATGTGCGTTGCGCGATTTCAGGCGCGGCATCGGGCAGGGCGCCCTTGGCGTGCAAATAAGTATCGGGCGACAAAATTTCGTCCAGAACGCCGCTATTATCCTCGTAAACGATGCGGTCTTCGCCGGGATCGGCCAATGCGCGCCGCAATTCGACCGCGTCGAGGGAAGATTCGGACAGCAAATCGATCAGGCGGCGGCGCATGGTTTCGAATTCGGGCGTTTCGAAGTCCAGATGCGCAAGATTTTCGCCGAATTCGTCGAACAGCTCGGGATGGTTGATCATGAGCGCAAGCAGGATTTTTTCCATCTGCCGCCGTTTGGACTGCGGACGGGCGCGGTTGACGAAAGGAACGGGCGTTTGCGCGGCGCGGTTTTTCCAGCCGCCCCGGTCGTTCTTTCCATAGGCTGCATTTTTTGGCTTCCAGCCGAACGCATCGTCGAGGCGTTTTTTGAATTCCTCGCCATACAGGCGGCGCAGGCTTT
>JAGWKW010000261.1 GCA_028865155.1 Alphaproteobacteria bacterium | reverse complement strand
ACCTTGAACCCATCGCCCGCGACTTTCCCCGCCCATTTCGCCCGCGCCGCTTCGCTCACGAACAGATACGGCACATCCGCAGGAATGCTCTCCACACGCGTCCCAAATATGTACGGCAGGCTCATCAACGACGCGTGAATGTCGAAATCGTCTGCCTGCACATCATCGAGCAAACGATCGATGAACGGGCAATTGGCAAGAAGGTTTTTCAGCGCGGGTGGGCATTGCACAAGAACGGAACAGCCGCGCGCCTTGCACATTCCGGCATAGCGGATGAACTGCATATCGTCGCCGAGCCCCTGTTCCGCCCACAGCAAAAGCCGCCTGCCGCTTATATCCTCGCCCTGCCAGCGTTTTTCAGGGAAAGGCTTGCGGCCGCGCATCGCGACCGCACCCAGCCCGACCTCATGCAAGGCCCAGCCTTCTTCGTACCGCCCGAGCGCGAGTAGTGAAAAAGATTTGTTCCATCTGGCGTAAAGCGAGTCCGGATTGAGCCGCAACGATTCATCGAACGCCGCAACCGCCTCCTCATGCCGCGCCGCTTCCTGCAGCAACAAACCAAGGCTGGCATAAGCGTCCGAAGAAGCGGGCGTCAAACCGATCCCATAGCGGCACATATCGACCGCTTCGCCGGTCCGCCCCATGCCGCGCAGGCATAAAGCAAGGTTAAGCGCGGCGGCGGCATGACCGGGATTGCGAAGCAGGATATCGCGGTAAAGCAGCGCTGCGTCTTCGAACGCGCCCTGACGTTGCAAAATAACGCCGAGCCTGTTGGCGGCAGCCGCATCGCCCGCATCGGCAGCCAGCCGTTTTGCAAGCCCTTCGCGCGCGCGCATCAGCCACGGTTCGGCAAAATCGCTGCGCCCCATATCGCTGAGCACCCTGCCAAGCCCTTCAAGAATATCGAGATCGTCCGGCAAAGCCTGGACAGCCTTGCCCAGACACACCGCAGCCTGCTCCGCGCGCCCGGTGCGCAGGTAAGCCAGCCCTTGCTGGCGCAGGGCTTCGGGCGTTTCGACGGACATGATACCGGAATCCAAAGCTGTGAAAATCTCTTTCGTTTGTACGCCATGGGCATTAAACTTGCCAGCCTTCACCCCCTAACCCGTATTTTCATAATGACCACGCGCTATAATCCGCAAGCTACCGAAGCCAAATGGCAGAATGTCTGGAACGACCGCCAATGTTTCAAGGCGGTCGAGGAAAGCGACAAGCCCAAATATTTCGTCATGTCGATGTTCCCCTACCCTTCGGGACGCATCCATATGGGCCATGTCCGCAACTATACGCTGTCGGACGCGGTCGCGCGCTACAAGCGCGCGCAAGGTTTTAACGTCCTTCATCCAATGGGCTGGGATGCCTTTGGCCTTCCGGCCGAAAACGCGGCACGCGGGCGCAATGTCCACCCGTCCGTCTGGACGCATGACAATATTGACACTATGCGGCGCGAACTCGACAGCATGGGGTTGTCACTCGACTGGAGCCGCGAAGTCACGACCTGCGACCCGCCTTATTACAGGCATCAGCAGAAACTGTTCCTCGATTTTCTGAAAGCCGGCCTGGCCTACCGCAAAGAGTCGTGGGTCAACTGGGATCCGGTCGATCACACCGTTCTGGCCAACGAACAGGTCATCGACGGCAAAGGCTGGCGTTCGGGCGCGGCGGTCGAAAAACGCCAGCTTTCTCAATGGTTCTTCAAGATCACCGCCTATACCGAGGAACTGCTCGACGGGCTCAAAACGCTCGACAGATGGCCGGACAAAGTCCGGCTCATGCAGGAAAACTGGATCGGCAAATCACAAGGCGCGCGCGTCACATTCGCGCTCGCGTCAGGCGGCGCCATCGACGTTTTCACGACACGCCCCGACACTCTGTTCGGCGCGAGTTTCGTCGCGATCTCGGCCAATCATCCGCTCGCCGCCGAGCTGGCGCAGAAGGA
>JAGWKW010000045.1 GCA_028865155.1 Alphaproteobacteria bacterium | reverse complement strand
ATCATCGCAGCGATCAGGACCGAGATTCTGACCAAGCCTGCCTACAAGGATCCGGGCAAGGCGCATCTTCAGCTTGGCATCTACAGCCCGACCTGCCAGCCGGTCGCCGTCAGCAAATCCGTATAGGAGCCGCGCATGACCCAGATGACTTCCCTTGCCGACGCCCTTCTGAAAACGTCGTCGCTTATCGGCGGGCTGTTGTCGCAGACGGGCGTGTCGGCGCAGGATCTGTTCCAGAACGCCGATTTTTCGAGCCTGCTACCGCAAAATGCGGCGCAGAACCAGATTGCGGCCGCCGCGCAAAATGCGGGCGGCGGCGCCACCTTGGCTGGCGCAGTCGCATCGGCCAATGCAATTCCGGCGGCTTCGCCCACCGTAACGTCGGTGATTCAAAGCCTTCAGCACCTGTCGCAAACGCTGCACAAGCTCGCGCAGCAGATGCAACGGGAAGGCAATAAAAACGGCGCGGCTTCAGGCAATTCAAAACAGGCCGCGCCGCAGGCGCAAAACGGCGGCACAGCGGCATCTTCGTCTTCCGCGCGTTCGGGACAGGCTCCGGCCTCCCAAAGCCAGATTTCCCAAAATCAGACTTCGGCATCCGCACCCGTACCCGCGTCTACATCCACATCCACTTCTTCATCCTCGACAGACAGCGCAAAGGCGAAGAAGACCCTTGCCGAAATCATCGCCGAGTTGCTGGCCTTGACGCAAATGGCAGTCAAGCTTCTGCAGCAGCTGCAAAAGAACGCGCTCGCCGCCGCCGGAACGGGCGTGTCGGCGCGCGATCCGTCGCAACTGCTGGCTGCCGCGCTTGCCGCCGGAACCCAAGATTCCTCCGGAACGGCGACGAAAGGATCGCCCGCCGATATTCCCGGCCAGCTGGCGGCTCTGATGAAGGACTTGCAACAGGCGGCGCAGCTGCTGGCTCCGGCAACGGCGCCGCCGCCTTCTTCGCCCGCCGCAGATTCTGTCGCGGCGCTCGAAGCGCAGCTTGTATCCATCGCCGCCGGACTCAGGCAAACGCTGGCGACGCTGAAGCAGGGCAGCCAGTCCGCCGCGTCCGCCGCCGCGCTTGCGCAGGCGGCGATGGCCAATCAGGACGGAAATACGTCTGCCGGTGCCGCCGCGGCGCCTCAAGGCAGCGCCGCCGTTTCCTCATCCGCACCGCAGGACAAAACGGCGGCGAGCGAAGCGGCAGGCCAGTCGGCGACCGAACAGGCAGCGCACCCGGTCGCGTCGAAAGCGCAAACGGCGCCGACGAGCGCGCAAGCCCCCGTCGCGGCGCAGGCGCAAAATGACGGCGCGGGCGGGCAGGCCGGCGGCAATGCGGGCGGCAACGCGCAATCGAATCCGAACCTGACCCCGAACATGCCCGGCGCGAACAATGTGGGCGCGACGGCTTCCCTCGCGGCGGGCGGGCAGGCTTCCGGCGTCTACAGTTTCGCGAGCCAGCTGTCCGCATTTCGCGCCGCCAATGGCGGCGTGACCGGATTGCCCAGCGCGGTCGACCAGGTCATTTTGCAAATGAACAAAGGCGTCAAGGGCGGCAACGACCAGATTTCGGTGCAGCTGAACCCCAGCGACCTCGGCAAGATCACGGTCAAGCTCGACCTGAGCAACGGCGGCAAGGTGCAGGGCGTCGTCACCGCCAGCAACCCCCATACATTAGAGATGCTTCAGAAGGACTCCAGAAGCCTCGAGCGTGCGCTGCAGGATGCAGGTCTGCACGCCGACCCCGGCAGTTTGCAATTCAACCTCGGCGGCCAGTCGGGCAACAATGCGGGCCAGACGGCGAACAACAATAACGGCGCGGCGCGCGCGGCCAACGTCAATGCCGACGGCACGCTTGCGGCGAATGACGGCGTGCCGGATATCGGTGCGATCGCCGAAACCTATTACATCACGCCTTCGGGTGTGAATATCCGCGTGTGAAAGGAAGATCGCGATGTCCATTTCCTCCGTCGCCAGCCTGAGCAGCCTCGCTTCTTCCGCGAACAGCGCGAATTCCGCCAGCTCGACCTCTGCGATCAGCTCTTCGGTCAGTATGAACTTCACCCAGTACCTGAAGATCATCACGACGCAGCTTCAGCATCAGGATCCGACCAACGCCACCGACCCGAACCAGTACACGCAGGAACTGATTCAGATCGAACAGGTGGAAGTCCAGAACAACACCAACACCGACCTCGAAAGCCTGACCAAGGCATCATCGGCCAACAGCCTCGCCACCGGTGTCGGCTATATGGGCAATTATGTGCGCGCGCCGAGCGCGAACGGCGACTTCTCCTTGCAAAGCGGAGCGGCAGAATTCGGCTATACGCTTTCCAGCGCGGCAGCCAACACAACGATCACGATCAAGGACAGCAGCGGCAGTACGGTCGCGACGCTTTCGGGGGCCACGGCGGCGGGCGACAATTACGTCATCTGGGATGGCAAGGACGCGAGCGGCAACACGCTGGCCGACGGCGCCTATACTTTCACCGTCGCCGCGGCCGACAGCAGCGGCAACACAGTGACCAGCAGCAACCCGACGGCCTTTTTCAAGGTTACGGGCCTGCAGTCCAACAGCGACGGCACTTTGCAGCTCGATGCGGGCGACCTCAGCCTGTCGACCAGCGACGTCACCGGCGTTTACAGCGTTTCGACGATGCCTTCGGGAACCAAGGCCACGGTCACGGGATAACTTGTCAGCCCCAACCTCAACCCCTATATAAAACGAGTACAGGGGTTAGGATAAAATGGCCAAGAAAGATTATTACGAAATTCTGGGCGTTGCGCGCACCGCTTCGGCGGAAGAGCTTAAAAAAGCCTATCGCAAGCTGGCGATGCAGCATCACCCCGACCGCAACCACGGCAACGCCGAGGCCGAGCACAAGTTCAAGGAACTTAATGAGGCCTATGACGTGCTGCGCGACGACGACCGCCGCGCGGCCTACGACCGTTTCGGCCATGCCGCGTTCGAACAGGGCGGCATGGGCGGTGGCGCGGGTTTCGGCGGCTTCGGTTTCGGCGCGGGCTTCGCCGACATTTTCGACGAGATGTTCGGCGAAATCCTCGGCGGCGGGCGTCGTCCGGGTGCAAACCAGGGGCCGCAGCGCGGCGCGGATTTGCGCTATGATCTCGACATCACGCTCGAAGAAGCCTTCGAGGGTACGGTCAAGCGCATCACGATCCCGAATTCCATCGCCTGTGACGATTGCAAGGGCACGGGTTCGGCGGGCGGCTCCGGCGCGTCCGAATGCGGCATGTGCAAAGGCCATGGCCGTGTGCGCGCGCAGCAGGGCTTTTTCACGGTCGAACGCACCTGTCCGACCTGTAACGGCGCGGGCCGCGTCATCCAGAATCCGTGCAAGAAATGCGGCGGGCAGGGCCGTGTGCGGCAGCAACGGACATTGGACGTCGAAATCCCGGCGGGCGTCGAAGACGGCATGCGCATTCGCCTTGCGGGCGAAGGCGAAGCGGGCGCGCGCGGCGGGCATACGGGCGATCTGTACGTCATTCTCGGCGTCGGGCAACATGCGATCTTCCAGCGCGACGGCGCGAATTTGTATTGCCGCGTGCCGGTTGCGATGACGGCGGCGGCGCTCGGCGGCAAGATCGACGTGCCGACCATCGACGGCGACGCTGCCGAAGTCAAAATCGACCCCGGCACGCAATCTGGCCACCGCGCGCGGCTTAGGCACAAGGGCATGTCGGTTCTGCACAGCGCGTCGCGCGGCGACATGTATGTCGAGCTTGCGGTCGAAACGCCCGTCCATTTAAGCAAGCGGCAGAAGGAATTGCTGGCCGAATTCGCGGCGGAAGAAGCCGAAAACAAGACCCACCCCGAAAGCGAAGGATTCCTGTCGCGCGTCAGGGAAGCCCTAGGCAAAAAATGACGCATGTCCAAGGCATGCTTTACGCGCTGGCCACGTTTTTCCTGTGGGTCATTGTCGATACCGGGATGAAGATCGGCGGCATGGCGAATGTGACGCCTTTCCTGATCGTCGGGATTTTCGGGGCGGTCGGCGTCATGGGAACCGTGGGCGCGGCTTTGGCCAAACGTAAATTGTCGCTGCTTGTGCCGCACAACGGGAGGGGGCTTGCCCTTATCGCGCTTTGTTCTTTTGCGATCAACGCCGTCAATGTCGTCGCGCTCAAGCATTTGCCCTTGACGGTTTTTTATGTCGCGGTTTTTACCGCGCCGCTCGCCATCGCCGCATTGTCCGCATCGCTGAAGCATGAGAAGCTCGGCGGATTCAAGATCCTGTGCCTGATCGCGGGCTTCGGTGGCGTCGTGCTTGCGATCGCGCCGCGTCTCGTGGCCGGTGGCGAGGCGATCGGCTATCTCGCGGCCGCGGCCAGCGTCGCGTGCTTTGCCGTCTATACCGTGACGATCAGGAAACTTTCCGCGACCGACACGCCGGAGAGCATCCAGTTTGCCGTCGCTTTATTTTGCGCGATCGGAGGGTTCTCGTGCGCGTTGCTGCAACGGCACTCGCTGGAGATCGACATGCATATGCTGGTTATTCTGGCGACGTCCGCCGCCATCAATATCGTCGCTAATTTCCTGTATAATTACGCCCTGAAGCACACGACATCGACTAATGTCGCCCAGCTTCATTACACGCAGATTATCTGGGGCGCCATCATAGGGTTTGCGTTATGGCATGAACTGCCGACATGGAACATCGTCACAGGCGCGGTTGTGATTATCGGTGCGGGAATAATCGTCGCGCGGCTGGCGCGCAAAGAGCAAGTTATGCCATAACCGCTTTTTCGACGCGGTTGCGGCCGCCGTCCTTGGCGCGGTACAGCGCGGCGTCCGCCTGTTTCAAAATCTCGCTTATGACCGGGTTCTCGCCCGGCGCGGCGACGCCGAAAGACGCAGTGACCGTAATCGCCTTGCCGTCGCCAAGTACAATCGAAGATTTTTCAAGCGCGGCGCGCACGCGCTCGACGGCGGTTGCCCCGCCGGTCAAATCGGTTTCCTTGAGACAGAGCAGAAATTCTTCCCCGCCCCAGCGCCACGCATCGTCGAACGGGCGCAGGTTCCGGCTGATATGGTTGGCGACGGCGGACAGGACTTTGTCGCCCGCATCGTGGCCATAAGTGTCGTTGATCTTCTTGAAATGATCGATATCCATAAGCGCAAGGCAGAAAGGCTTGCCGCTGCGCTGGAAACGGCTTAACTCGCGCGCCAGATCGTCGCGCGCCGTCGCCCGCGCGCGCAATCCTGTCAGCGTGTCGAGGCCGGAATCGGCCGCCGCGAAGGCGCGCTCCATGCGCCGTAATCCGGAAAACAATTCCTGGAACTTCATCGTCACGGTGACGACATCGCCGCGCGCGACGGGGCCGCCGTCGGGCGTTTTGACGAGGGCGAGGCGCGCGATGCGGTGCAGCTGGTCGTAAAGCTCGACAAGCTTGGTCAGCGCGGGCTGATCCTGGAGCGTCTTCGTCGCTTCCTCGCGCCATATGGCGAAGCTTTCCGGCGCAGGCAGATCTTCGGCCAGCGCGGCATGATTTTCGACCTCAAGGCACGCAACGCGCATCCATGCCGACAGCCATGCGACATGGTCGTCGATCGTCTGGGCGAGCAAAGCGGCGGGAAGCGCGGACATCGCGCGATTTTATGCGCGCCCGTTTAAGCAAGGGTTAACTTGGTTTTCGCTTGCGGGAGATGCGGCAACCCGTGACCCCGCCCCTAACCCCTCCCGCAAGGGGAGGGGAATACCGCTCTTCCTGTGGAACGCGGGTTCTTGATTTCAAACTTGGATGTTGTTGTGAGGCAAAATCTCCTTGTCGGCGGCGTTGAAAAAAATGAAGCGCGCGCTTCCGGCAACCTGTTTGTGAGGCAGGCGGCCGCATGCGGTCTTCGCGTCGGCCGGGCGCCTTTCCCCCCGCAATCCATGGCTTGGCGGGAAACGCCGGGCTCGAACGGATATCCGCAAGCCATGCGGATATGGGAAATTTCATACACTATTCGTGGGAAGAATGCAAGAGTTTTTGTGATGAAAGAAAAAGCAAAAATTAGTTTCATGTTCATGAGGTATAGTCTTGCCAAGAAAACCGAATAATTTTTGACCAAGGGCTTTAAAGATGAACATGCCAGCGAAATTAGGAATAGCCGCGATTTCTCTTTTGACTGCCGCCGGTTCTGCAATTGCTTCAGAGCAAGGCATACAGGCCCGTATAAACGGATATGAAGTATCGTGTGCAATGACGGGCGATGACGGCATCGCCTTTAAAGGAACATATCAAAATCCGAATGGCATCGATGCCGCACGTTTGTCCGGCGTTCAGAAAAAAACCGGCGCGCCGGTTCTTGGGGAGTTGGACGGATTTAAAAAAGGCCAGCAATATATTACGGTTCGCATCGATGGGGCGCATGGAACCGTTTCGGTCAGCAGGCCCCTTTCTTCAAGCGATATGGAGGAAGCAAGAGGCCCGGTTATTCCGGAATTCGTCAATGGATTCGCGGAAAAATGCCGCCGCTTGCTGACGCCGGTCAGCTAACGGGCTTGACACGAAAATCGACGCAATAGAAAAACGCCGCGCATGAAAACGCGGCGTTTTGATTCTTGAAAAGCAAAGAGCGTTTTACGCCTGCTTGCGCGCCTGCGCCTTGACGAGGCGCTTTTTGATCTTGAGCGCGTCTTCTCCCAGACGGCTGTCGCGCGTGCCGAGCAGCCACGCATCGAGTCCGCCATTATGTTCGACCGTGCGGATGCCGTTGGCGGTCAGGCGCAAGGCGACCGACTTGCCCAGAATTTCCGATGGGAACGAGCAGATTTGCAAGTTCGGCTGCCAGCGGCGGCGCGTCTTGTTGTTCGCGTGGCTGACATTGTTGCCGAAATGCGGCTTCTTGCCGCTGACGGAGCAGATACGGGCCATAATCCTGTCGCGGTTTTCCGCGCCTCACTCTATGTGTTTATTGGTTTCACGCCTTTCGCGGCGCGAGTGCGGGTTTATAGGGGGTTCGGTGTGGACGAGTCAAGCTTTGGTGGCCAGGCTTTGGTATATTTGATTAAAAAAGCCGCTGCCAACCCCTCCCCTAACCCCTCCCGCAAGGGGAGGGGAACACCGCCGTTCTGGCGGCGCGGCGGCTCTTTGTTAACCTTTTTCGGCCAATTGCTTTTCGACCATTGCGATGACGTCGCCGACGGTCTGAACCTCGCCCGACGAGGTGTTGGCGTTGAAGGGAAGCTGGACGCCGAACTTGTCCTCGAGCGCGAAAACGACATCGACCATGTCGAGCGAGCTGACGTCGAGGTCGGTCAGCTTCATGTCGGGGGTCAGCTTGCCCCGGTCGATCATCGCTTTCTGGGCGACGATGTCGAGGATTTCGTCAATGCGGGGGTTGGTCATGGGTCAACCGTGTCGTTATAAAGCGGGGCAAGAGTTAGCCTTTTTCGCCGTTTTTCTCAAGCCTTGCCAGCCTTTCGGCCAAATCCTCGATTTTCCTGAAAAATTGCTTGAGGCGGTTGGTGTTGAACAGCATCTCCATCATGCGTTCGCGCGGTGCGGCGGGAATGCCGCCGACGATGGATTTGGGCGCGACATTGCCCGCGATGCCAGACATGGCCATGGCGATGGCGTCATCGCCGACCGTAACGTGATCTGCGACGCCGACAGCGCCGCCCAGAACCACGCGGTCGCCGATCTTGGCGCTGCCCGCGATGCCGACGCGGCCGCAGATCATGCAGTTTTTGCCAACCTGAACGTTGTGGCCGATCTGCACCTGATTGTCGATTTTGGTGCCGTTGCCGATGCGGGTCGATGCGACGGTGCCGCGGTCGATGCTGGTATTCGCGCCGATTTCGACATCGTCACCGATGATGACAGGCGCAAGCGAGGCGATGCGGATCAAGGCGGTATTCGACGCCGTGACCGCGCCGCCGCCGCTTTGCTTCGCGGCTTCGACGCTGCCCATCTGCGGCGTGACGAAGCTGAAACCGTCCGCGCCGATGCTTGCATTGAAATGGATGATCGTGCGATGGCCGATTTTCGCGCCCGCGCCGATTTTCGCGCCCGCATGGATCAGCGCGTCGTTTCCGATACTTGCATTTTCGCCGATATAGGTTTGCGGGTGGATTTTACAATTATCGCCGACGACCGCGCCTTGGCCGATATAAACGAACGCGCCGACGGATGGGTTTTTGCCGATTTTTGCGCCGTCTTCGACTACCGCCGACGGATGGATGCCGGGCGCGAGCGTTACGGGTTCGGCGAACAGGGCGGTCAGTTTCGCGAGTGCGACGCGCGGGCGGGCGACGAGAATCCGGTTCGGGATAAAACTGCTTTCCGTTTCGTCTTTTTCCGCGACGATGGCGGCCACGGCCCTGCTGTCTTTAAGCAGGGGCAGAAGTTTCGCATCCATAGAAAGCGCGAGGCTTTGCGCGTCGGTCGCGTCGGCCGGATGCGCGACGCGCGCGATGGACAGCGCGCCGTCGCCGCTCAGGCGGCCTTCGATAGCGGTTGCGATTTCGGCGAGGGTGATGGATTTGGGCATGGGCTCTAAAACCGGGCGGGCAATACCCCTCACCCGGAAAAAACTAAGGGTTACATTTGCGTTGCAAACGTAACCCTAGGTTTTTCCGCCCTCTCCCGCAAGGGGAGAGGAAAATCTTTCTTCCGGCCCAGGCCTTTTAGTTCACCGCATTCATGGCGGCGTCTTGGGTCGGCACCAAGCCTGCGGCTTTGCGGTATTGGGCGAGGCCCTTTGTGGGAAGATGCTCGCCCGAGAATAATAGATGTGCGCCCGCCAGGCTTCGCGGGGCTGTTTGCGAAGAGGCCTGAGCGGCGGTCGCGGCGGCGGTTTGCGCCGCCGCCGGGGCTGAAGCGGCGGCAGGCGTCGAGGGTGAAGCCGTGCCTGTCGCGAAGCGGCTGTTGCGGATCGAATGTTCAAGCTGCATCGTGTTGACGCCGCTGGCCATCGCCAGAGCCAGCGCACGGTTTTGCATCGCATTCGCCATCATCGCCGAATCCATCACGCCGCTGTAAGGCCCTTTCGAATGGTCGAGCGGCATGCCCATATTGGGGTCGGAGGTCGCCATCGCGGCCTGTGCCGCCGCCGCCGGGATCGGCGAAGCGTTGGCGGCCTTGGCTTGCGCATCGGCCATTTGCTGCATCGAATTGGTGAGCCCGGGTACCTGCATGATCGGTGTTGCCGCCGCACCCGGTGTTGCCAGCGCGGCAAGCTGCGCGTTGGCCGAAGGCATGATTGGTTTCGGGATTGCGGCATTGGCCGCGCCGGCGAGTTTTTGCGCGCCCGGTATTTGTCCGGGCAGGGCAACCGGCGCGGCGCTGGCCAGTTTCGTCGTTTGGGCGGGCGCGGTTTTATCCGAGCCGAACAGCGCGGCGACGACGGTCGAAGACAGGCTTTTGCCGTTCGTCGCTTCGCCTGCGGCTTCGTCGCCGATGGCGGCCAGCGCGCTGA
>JAGWKW010000260.1 GCA_028865155.1 Alphaproteobacteria bacterium | reverse complement strand
CAGGGCATGGACGCATTTGTCCGCATCATGCACCGGAAAGCCCATGTTGCGCAAAATCTGCGCTGCCGTGCTTTTGCCCATGCCGATGCCGCCTGTCAGGCCGATGACGATCATGTGTCTTTTTTACCCTCAAGAATAAAATGCCGCAATTCTTCCGTGACTTCGGGGTCGCCGCCGAAAAAAGCGGCAAAGGCGGGCCGCGCCTGATGCAGCAGCATGCCAAGCCCGTCGACGGTTTTAAGCCCGCGCTGCCGCGCTGCGCGCAGCAATCCGGTTTCAAGCGGGACATAGACGATATCGGTCACGGTTGCGCTTTGCGGCAGCGCATCGAGCGTAATCTCAAGCGGCGGCTGCCCCTTCATGCCGAGCGACGTTGCGTTGACGAGCAGCGAAACATCGACCATCGCGGCTGCCGCGTCGGCCCAGTCGATGGCGGGCACAGAAAAATCCCGCGCCAGTTTCTGCGCGCGTTCGGGCGTGCGGTTGGTAACGACGACATCGTCAAATCCCATATCGGTCAGCGCAGCCAGAACCGCGCGGGCAGCACCGCCCGCGCCCAGCACCAAAGCCTTGCCGCCCGGCAAGACATTCGCGGCCAGAAGATTTTGCGCGAAGCCGTAAGCATCGGTATTGCGGCCCTCAAGCTTGCCGTCCGCGCCAACGATAACCAGATTGACCGCGCCGATGCGCTGCGCCGCAGCATCGAGGTCATCGACGATATTCAAAGCGATTTCCTTGAGCGGCACGGTCAAATTGACGCCGCGAAATCCCTGTCCGGGCAGCGTGCGCAGCGCGGCTTCGAGATTTTGCGGTTCGATCCCAATCGCTTCATAAGTTCCCGGAATGCCATGTTTTTGCAGCCAGAAGCCATGCAGGCGCGGCGACAGCGAATGCGCGACCGGCCAGCCCATAACGGCGGCTTTCGGAACAGGCGTGGAATTGGGGCGAAGCATAACAAAACATTAACGGTACTGGCTTACAAACAAAAGAAATTTCGCTAAACTATCACCCCGTTCCCCGAAAGCCGCAGCCGGATGACGAACCCGATCTTCCTTCTTATTCCTGACGAGGATGTGCGCGAGGCGGTGGCCGAACAAATCGCGGCGGCGTCGCTCGGCCCGGCGCAGGGTGTCGAGGATGGGAACGACCTGCTCAAACAATGCGCCGGAACCGACGGCGCGGTGATCGTGGCCGACGAAACGGCCTATGACCCGAAGCTGGCGGCGGCGCTTGTCGAAAGCCATGCCGATATTCTTCTTCTGGGCGGCGAGGGGGCGGAAGGCGTGGCCGAAACTTTCGCCAAGCCGCTTCGTCTCGGGCATCTGCTCGCCCGATTGCGCTATTACCTTGAAACGGCACCACTTTTACGCCAGCGCAGCGTCACTTTCGGCCCGTGGCGACTGGAACCGCATAACCGCCGCGCCGTCAATGCGCAAAGCGGCGACGCCGTCCGCCTGACGGAAAAGGAAACGGCCTTGCTGGTTTTTCTTTCGCAAAGCGAAACGCCGCCGACGCGGTGCGACATTCTGGCCGGCGTCTGGGGCTATGGCGAAGGCATCGACACGCACACGCTCGAAACGCATCTTTACCAGTTGCGGCGCAAGCTCGATGCGGGCGGGGCGGATTGGCTGATCAACGAAAACGGCGCGTATCGTCTGGCGCAGGCGGAGGCGGCATGAAGATACTGCGCCGTTTTCTCTCGCTTATGCTTCTTTGCGCTTTATGCGCCTGCGGCGGCGGTTATCACCCCGAAACGCTGATCGGGCGTGGCATGCCGAAAACGCCGCCCGATCCTTACGCCGTGCGCCGCATCGTCCTGGTCGAACCTTACACGCATGAAAGGCTCAACGTCGTTTATTACCATAACGGCCATTACGACCGCCGCGCGCTGCGCAAGATCGATTACCTGTTCCGTGACCGCCATGCCGGCGTCGTCGGGCGCATCGACCCGGAGCTTAT
>JAGWKW010000044.1 GCA_028865155.1 Alphaproteobacteria bacterium | reverse complement strand
CAAGACCGGCATCGCCGAACCGTCGCGCGAAACCGTCAGGGCCGTCGATCAGGAAGTCGCCGGCGACAGTGCACAAGCGCAAGCCTATGGCGACGGCACGACGCCGAACATCCCGGCGAATAGCGGCCAGGGCTTTTTCGCGCGCTACCAGATTTTAATCGCAGGCCTTTTGATGCTGGGCACCGCGCTCAGCATCATCGCGGCCCTGTGGACGCGGCGGCGGCGCGACAAGCGCGACGAAACCAAAGCGACGGCGGCAGCGCTGCGCGGCGAATTGATGGCGGCACGCGGCATCTGCATCGGCCGCATCAGAAGCATCGCGACCGAGGAAGAAGACCGCGCCGCAAACTGGCCGCGCATCCGCGCGACCTTGTATGGCGCCTATGTCGGGCGGCTCGGCCTGCTCGGCGCGGAACTGGCGCGGCAGGTCGCTTCGATTTACGGTCAGGCGAGCGATTACGCTTCGCTTTACAACCCTTCCAATACGGCAGGCAGCGCGGCTTCCGCCGGAACGCCGAAAAAACAGGCGCTCGAAACTCTCGTCCGCCATATCGATGAGGTTTTGCCCAAGCTTGCCGCCATCGAACTGACTGGGAGCCTGGCTTTGGCCGCAGGCGCGGCGCGCCCGGGCGCCACCGCCGAAACGCATGCGCCGGTATCTTCTTCGATGCATGCGCTGTGGGAAACGGTGCGTGGCAGAATCCAGAACCGCAGCAAAAACGCCACGCCGCCGCCTGCGCCGCAAGCCATGGATCCCGGCGCGGCCGATTACACCACGATCATCGAACAGGATATGGCGCGCTATGCGTCGTATAGCGAGAATGTCGAGACGCTCGATATCTCGCCGGACAAAACACCGAAATCGCGCACCGGGTCGTAAACGCCTCGCCCAAAACCGGAATACAAAGACAAAGGGCGCCGTATGGCGCCCTTTGCATGTTTATGAAGACGAAGCTTCAGCCAAACAGCTTGCCGTATCCGGCAAGAAGAGCTTTCAGCTTCTCTTCCGTTTCGGGTTTGAGCTGCTTGTCGTTCCGGATCGCGTCGAGGATCGCGGTTCCGGACGCGCGAAGCTCGTTCAGCAAGCCCTGCTCGAACCGCGTCACGTCTTCGATCTTAACGCCGTCGAGATAGCCCTTGACGCCGGCATAGATCACGCAGACCTGTTCTTCGACCGCGAGCGGCGAGTATTGCGGCTGCTTCAAAAGCTCGGTCAGGCGGCGGCCGCGCGCGAGCAGCTTCTGCGTCGTCGGATCGAGATCCGATGCGAACTGCGAGAAAGCTTCCATTTCGCGGAACTGGGCCAATTCCAATTTAATCGAGCCCGCGACCTGCTTCATCGCCTTGATCTGCGCGGCGGAACCGACGCGGCTGACGGACAAACCGACATTGATGGCCGGACGCACGCCCTTATAGAACAGGCCGGTTTCGAGGAAGATCTGACCGTCGGTGATCGAGATCACGTTGGTCGGAATGTAGGCCGAAACGTCGCCGGCCTGCGTTTCGATCATCGGCAACGCGGTCAAGGAACCGCCGCCCTGATCGTCGTTCATCTTCGCCGCGCGCTCCAGCAAACGCGAATGCAGATAGAACACGTCGCCCGGATAGGCTTCGCGGCCAGGAGGGCGGCGCAGCAACAGCGACATCTGGCGATACGCGACCGCCTGCTTGGAAAGATCGTCATAGACGATCAGCGCATGCATCCCGTTGTCGCGGAAAAATTCGCCCATCGCGCAACCCGTGTAAGGTGCTAAGAACTGCATAGGCGCGGGTTCCGACGCCGTCGCGGCAACGACGATCGAGTATTCCATAGCACCGGCTTCTTCGAGCGCCTTGACGATCTGCGCAACGGTCGAACGCTTCTGCCCGACCGCGACATAGATGCAGTACAGCTTCTTCTTTTCGTCGCCGCTTTCGTTGCCCTGCTTCTGGTTGATGAAAGTGTCGAGCACGACCGCCGTCTTGCCGGTCTGGCGGTCGCCGATGATCAGCTCGCGCTGCCCTCGGCCGATCGGAACCAGGGAGTCGATGGCCTTGATGCCGGTCTGCATCGGCTCGGAAACGGACTTGCGCGGAATGATGCCGGGCGCCTTGACTTCGACGCGCGTCATCTTGACGTCTTTCAGCGGCCCCTAGCCGTCGATGGGGTTGCCGAGCGCGTCGACGACGCGGCCCAGAAGCCCCTTGCCGACGGGCGCTTCGACGATGGCGCCGGTACGCTTGACCATGTCGCCTTCGCGGATGCCGCGGTCGTCACCGAAGATGACGACGCCGACATTGTCGGCTTCGAGGTTCAGGGCCATGCCCTTTTCGCCGCTCGCGAATTCGACCATTTCGCCGGCGCGGACGTTATCGAGTCCGTAGACGCGCGCGACGCCATCGCCGATCGACAGCACCTGCCCGACTTCGGCGACTTCGGTCGCCGCGCCGAAACCGGCGATTTCCTTCTTGAGGATCGAAGAAATTTCCGAAACGCGAATATCCATTTAGGCGGCTCCTTTTAACTGCCGTTCGAGAAGATCGAGGCGCGTCCTGACCGACGCGTCGATAAGTTGGGATCCAAGCTTGACCGTCAGCCCGCCGAGGATCGAGGCATCCTCCGTCACGGCCAGATGGATTTTGCCGCCTGTCGCGGCGGTCAGCGCGGCGGTCAGCTTTTCCGTCTGCGCGGCCGACAGGGGGCGCGCCGCGCGCACTTCGGCGCGGTGTTCGCCGCGGGCCTGCGCGACCTTGTCGAGAAAAGCCGCGATGATCGCGGGAAGGACGGACAGGCGGCGGCGGCGGGCAGCAACGCCGAGAAAACTGGCGGCCAGCTTGCCGAGACCGCAGCTTTTAGAGACCTGCGCCGCGGCTTCGATAATGACGGGATGCGTCAGGCGCGGATCGGCGGCCAGATGGCGCCATTCCGGGCTTTGATTCCAAAGGAGGTCGAGCTTTTTCAGGTCGGCGGCAACGGCATCGATGGCATTGTCCTGCGCCGCCAGGGCATAAAGCGCATCGGCATAGCGCCGCGCGAGGATCGCATGCCCGCTCGCGGCGAGACCTGCGGCATAATCTGTGTCGGAGGCAAGAACCGGCGTATCGGACACGTTAACATTTTCCCAAAAGTTAAGATTCTGCTGGATGCGCGCTTGAGATAGCAAAGCAGCCAGTCCGATGCAACTGGAGTCATGCGATTTTCCGCCATTAATAATTTAATAGGACATATCGCTTATTTTGGCCCTCTTCCGGCTTGCAGGCATGCTTATGAAAGCCTATAGGCTGGAACATTCTCCCAATAAACAAAGGCCGTTCGATGATCGATCTGACTTTCAAAACCCTCGACCCCGCCGAAACGCAGAAGCTGCTGACCGATATCGCCGCCGATATCGCGCCGGTCACGCTGCCCGAAGGCAAGACCAAGGTTGAAGTCGCCGATTTGCCTTTTTACGACGAATTCAAGCTTTATGCGCTGAGCGACACGACGCTGGCCGCGCCCAACACGCGCTATATCCTGTACAAGGACGGCGACGTCAGCCTGATGAACTGGACGAACGAGCCGATCTACAGCGTCAACGAACGCGCGCCGATCAAGGTCGACCGCAAGACCGCGATCCCTTACGCCAAATTCTTCTTCCATTATGTGCGCGGGCAGCTGGGCCGCTTCATCATCGTCGAAAAGCCCGAAGAAGTCGTGTGGCTGTCGAACGCCAATAACAAGGAAAAGGCCGATGTCGCCGAACGCCTGATGCCCGTGACGTACAAAGGCATTGGCCGCGACAACCTCATCACGCTGACGGCCACGGTCGTGTTCAAGAACGCGCTGTTCAAGACCGACATCAAAATCGCACCGTTCGAAATGGACGTGTTCGACCCCGAAATCAACGCGCCCGAACATTTCACTATCGGCCAGATGAAACTGACGAACGAAGATCTTCTGCTCGAAGACCTGAACGTCCCGGTCGATCCGCCCCCCGGCGAATTCGGATGAGCGATGTCGTCGTTAGAGACTCGGCCATTCATGGGCGCGGTCTTTATGCGGCACGGCCCTTCCGAAAAGGCGAGATCGTCGTAAAATGGAATCCCCGGAGGCTGAGCCGGGCCGAAGCGGAAAATCTTGCGGAAGCCGAACAACCCTATCTGGAATTCATCGAAGGCGCGGCCTTTTTGATGGGCGTACCGGAACGCTATATCAACCATTCATGCGATCCGAATACGATGCCGGGGGATCGATGCGACATCGCGAAACGGGATATTGCGACAGGCGAGGAAATCACAGGCGACTATGCGGATTTTTACATTCCCGGCGGGCGTATGGATTGCTCGTGCGGAAGTCCCAAATGCCGCAGCATTGTAATCGGTAAGAACCCAACTCCATGACCCCATCCGCCCGCATTCAGGCCACGCTCGAACTTCTCGAAAGCATCGAAGCGACGCCGCGCCCCGCCGACGCGATAACATCCGCCTATTTCCGCGCGCGCCGCTATATCGGCAGCAAAGACCGCGCCGATATTTCCACGCGGCTTTATGCCGTGCTGCGGCATTGGGCGCGGCTCGGCTGGTGGCTCGAAAAACAACAGGCGGCGCAGCCGCCGCGCGCGCGGTTGCTTGGCTGGCTCGCGCTCGGCGAGGAGATGCCGCTCAAAGCCATCGGCGAACTATGCAGCGGCGGCAAATATGCGCCCGCGCCGCTGAACGATGGCGAACGTGACTTTTTGCGTAAAATGCAAGGCGCGACAATCGAGCATCCGGACATGCCCGACGACATCAAAGCCGAATGTCCGGCGGATTGCGCGGGCGCGCTCAGGAAAAAATTCGGCAAGAATTTTTTACGCGAAATGCGCGCGATGCTCGCGCCTGCGACGCTCGACCTGCGCGTCAATCCGCTCAAATCCACACGCGAGGATATGCTCGCGGAACTTGAAAAACTCGGCCTCAAGGCCGAAGCCTGCAAACTGTCGCCCTGGGGCATCCGCGTGTTCGAACGCGCGAACCTGTCGGCCCTGCCGATGCTGAAAAACGGATGCGTCGAGATTCAGGACGAAGGCTCGCAGATGGTCGCAACCGTCGTCGATGCGCGCCCCGGCGAGCGCGTCATGGATTTCTGCGCCGGCGCGGGCGGCAAAACGCTGGCCATCGCGGCGACGATGAAAAACAAGGGCCGCATCATCGCCTGCGACGTGATGGAGGGGCGGCTGAAACGCAGCGTCGAGCGTTTCCGCCGCGCGGGTGTCTATAACGTCGAAACGCGCGTGCTGAAAAGCGAACGCGATCCGTGGATCAAAAAACATAAAGGCGGTTTCGACCGCGTGCTGTGCGACGCGCCGTGCAGCGGCACCGGAACGTGGCGGCGCAACCCGGATGCGCGCTGGCGGCCGCTTGGCCCCGGGCTTGAAAAGCTGCTGCATACGCAGGCGGAAATCCTCGACAGCGCGGCACGGCTTGTGAAAGCAGGCGGCTTCCTGATTTATTCGACCTGCTCCCTGCTGCCGTCCGAAAATGAGGAACAAATCGAAAAATTCCTCGCCGCACATCCCGATTTCACGCGCGAGGATTGCGGTCTCGACGGCGCGGCTTATTTATCGTTGACGCCCGCAAAGCACAACACCGACGGCTTCTTCGCCGCCGCCCTGAAACGTCAGGCGACGAGCGACAAAGGTTCGGCAAAAGGCAAATCCAAAGCCGCCGCCACCGAAGGATGAGCGATCTTGCCGTGCGCGACATTAAGGCCGTTGCGGAAATGCGCATCGTCGGCCAGCGCCTTTTTCCATCCCTTGTTCGCCAGCGCCAATGCGTAAGGCAGCGTCGCATTGTTGAGCGCAAAGGTCGAAGTGCGCGCGACGGCACCCGGCATATTGGCGACGCAGTAATGCACGACGCCATCGACGATGAAAACCGGATCGGCATGGGTGGTCGCATGCGAGGTTTCGATACAGCCGCCCTGATCGATGGCGACATCGACGACGACCGCGCCTTTTTTCATGCGTGAAATCATGTCGCGCGTGACAAGCTTCGGCGCAGCCGCGCCCGCGACCAGAACCGCGCCGATGACAAGGTCGGCATCCAGAACCGCCTGCTCGATCGAACCGCCGGTCGCATAAGCGGTCTGCACCCGCCCGCCGAACAAACGGTCGAGATCGGCCAGACGCGGCAGCGATTTGTCCAGCACCATCACATCCGCGCCCATACCCATCGCGATCGTGGCCGCGTTTTCGCCGACAACGCCGCCGCCGATGACCGCGACCTTGCCGCGCGCAACGCCTGGCACGCCGCCAAGCAGAACGCCCCGCCCGCCATGAATTTTTTCCAGGTAATGCGCGCCCGCCTGCGCCGCCATGCGGCCTGCGACTTCGGACATCGGCGTCAGCAAAGGAAGGCGGCCCTTCGCGTCGGTCACGGTTTCGTAGGCGATGGCGACGCAGCCGGATTTCATCAGGGCATGCGCCTGTTCCGGGTCGGGCGCGAGATGCAGATAGGTGAACAAAATCTGTCCTGCGCGCAGCATCGCGCATTCGGGCAGTTGCGGCTCCTTGACCTTGACGATCATCTCGGCGGCGGCGAAGACCGACGCGGCGTCAGGCGCGATGTCCGCGCCTGCGGCCTTATAATCCGCATCCTCGATCCCGGCTCCAATGCCCGCGCCCGTCTGTACGGTCACCTTGTGCCCTGCGGCAGTCAGTTCGCGCACCGAATCCGCCGTCAGTCCGACGCGGTATTCGTGGGTTTTCACCTCTTTCGGAACGCCGATATGCATGTTTTTCTCCCGCAATTTAGATCAAATTTTAGCGAATCCGGTTTTTAACAATTGGTTATCTAATTTGTGATGAGATGAAATTGTGCAGGAGTAAAGCGATTCGAGAAAGGGCCGGTTTTATGCTCAGACAGGACAAGCCTTTATTCGTCCGCCAGACCGAATCGGTTCTGGATCTCGGCTCCTATGGCCTCGAAACCTTCGCCTATGTCAAACCCGTCACGGTCGACGGCAAGCTGTTCCATTCGATCCACGCAGCCGACGGCACACCCTTGACCGTCATCGCCGGGCGCGAGCTGGCCTTTGCCACCATCCGGCAGCATGAGCTGGAACCCGCCAGCGTCCACTAAGAACCCATCCATGCTCCCCCGTCTGTTGGGCTGCAAATCGCGCGTTTTCGCGTTTTCGCTGCTCACGTATGTTTAAATACGCTGCGCGCAAAAACACAAAAACCACGATTTTCGCTTCAACATCCGGGGATCATGAACGGGTTCTGCCCCCTAACTGACGGATTTGCCAGCCGCCACATCCCGTGATAGGGATGGCGTCTTTGCAACATTGTAAAAGTTAACGATGCATACGCTCGACTTCGAAAAACCCGTCGCCGATCTCGAATCCAAGATCGACGAGCTGCGCCATCTGTCCGACGGCGGCCATGTCAACATTGCCGCCGAGATCGGCAAGTTGCAGGAAAAAGTCAACCGCCAGCTTCAGGGCATTTACGGCAAGCTTAGCCCTGCGCAGAAAGTCCAGGTCGCGCGCCATGCCGAACGTCCGCACTGCCTCGATTATATCGGCGCGCTGATCGAAGATTTTACCCCTCTGGCCGGCGACCGCGCCTTCGCCGAAGATCAGGCCATTATCGGCGGCCTGGGCCGTTTTCGCGGACAGGCCTGCGTCGTCATCGGGCAGGAGCGCGGCCACGACACCGACAGCCGCATCAAGCATAATTTCGGCATGGCCAAGCCCGAAGGCTATCGCAAGGCGCAGCGTTTGATGACGCTGGCCGACCGTTTCGATTTGCCGGTCATCACATTGATCGACACGGCGGGCGCGTTCCCCGGCGTCGAAGCCGAAGCGCGCGGCCAGGCCGAAGCCATCGCGCGGTCGATCGAAACCTGCCTGCGGATCGGCGTGCCGCTTGTCGCCTGCGTCATCGGCGAAGGCGGATCGGGCGGCGCGATCGCGCTCGCCGCCGGCGACCGCGTGTTGATGCTCGAACATGCGATTTATTCCGTCATCTCGCCCGAAGGCTGCGCCTCGATCCTGTGGCGCAACGCCGCCAACGCGGCGGATGCCGCGGCCGCCTTGCGCCTGACCGCGCAGGATCTGCTCCAGCTCGGCATCATCGACCGCATCATCCCCGAACCTTTGGGCGGCGCGCACCGCGACCGCGACGAAATGTTCACCCGCGTCGGCGACGCGCTGGCCGATGCACTTTCGGAAACCGGCAAGCTCGACCGCAAGGCTCTGCTCGCCGCGCGGCACGAAAAATTCCTGTCGATGGGGCAAAAAGGGCTGAGCTGACGCCGGACAACGCCATGCAGCACAAGCTCTTCCCCCACCTGATCGTCGCCACCCATAATGAAGGCAAAGTGCGCGAATTCGCGGCCCTGCTGCATCCTTATGTAGAAGAAATCGTTTCGTCGGGACATCTGGGCCTCGCCGCGCCCGAGGAAACCGGAGCCACCTTCGCCGACAACGCAATCATCAAGGCGCGCGCCGCCGCGCTTGCCACAGGCCAACTGGCGCTCGCCGACGATAGCGGATTGTGCGTCAACGCGCTGAACGGCGCACCGGGCGTCTACTCCGCGCGCTGGGCCGAACCGGGCCGCGATTTCACGGCCGCCATGCGTCGTATCGAAAAAGAAATCGGCGACGCCGCCGACCGTTCGGCGCATTTCATCTGCGTGCTCGCTTTATGCTGGCCCGACGGACGGTGCGAAACGGTGACGGGCCGCGTCTATGGCACGATCGCGCGCGAACCGCGCGGCGCGAACGGCCATGGCTATGATCCGATTTTCATCCCCGAAGGCGAAACGCGTACCTTTGCGGAAATGAGCGACGCGGAAAAAAACGCCTTGAGCCACCGCGCCATAGCGCTGCGCGATCTGGCCGACGAATATTTCAAGCTGCATGGCTCGTAAAAAGCCTGCAATATTACGGATTTTCATGATTTTTCCGGCTGCCCTATTCTTGCCATACCGAGGTCGTAAGCGGCGCATTATGCGTAAATCCGCTCTTATCGTCCTTTCCGCTGCGGCCCTGCTTGCCGCCGCGCCCGCCTATGCGGGCGATGCGACCATTCTCGGCACGGGGATCGGCGCCGCCATCGGCGGGCTTTTCGGCAGCCAGATCGGCAGCGGATCGGGACAGGCGGTTGCGACGGGGATCGGCGTCGCGGCCGGCGCCATGATCGGCAACACTGTCGGGCAATCGGTCGACCAGGCTAACCGCGCGCCCGCTTATCCCGCGCCGACATCCTACGGCTATGACGATGCGCTGCAACCCGTCTTCGAAAATCCCTATACGCCGAATTACGTCGCGCCGCCCGAACCGCCGCCGATTTATACCGACCCCTCGTCGGGCGCCTATTGCCGCGAATTTTCCCAGGAAGCCAGCATCGGCGGGCGCGAGCGGGAAGTCTACGGCACCGCGTGCCTGCAGCCGGACGGCACCTGGCGCGTCGTTCCCTGAAATTCCTCCCGAATTTACTGGCTCACGCGAAGGTTCGACAGCGAGTCGCCGATCGCGCTGAATATGCCCTGCAGCTGCGTCGTCGAAGGCGAATTGAAATAGTAATTCACCGCCGTCGCGCAGCTCTGCAGTAGCGCCAGAGAACTCGCCGTCGTATCGGTGC
>JAGWKW010000043.1 GCA_028865155.1 Alphaproteobacteria bacterium | reverse complement strand
CATCGACGGCGTATCGCTGACCGTCAACGAGGTCGAAGATGGATGTTTTGGCGTCAATGTCATTCCGCATACGCAGAAAGAGACCACGCTCGGCGGTTTGCGCGTAGGCGACAGGGTCAATCTGGAAGTCGATATGATCGCGCGTTATCTCGACCGCTTATTAAAGAAAGAGACGTGAGAGAAAAATCGGCCAAGCTTGCGGTGAAAATCAGGGTTTTTTGAATTTTCGAGCGCAGCGTACTGTGACGTACGTGAGCATCGAAAATTCAAAAAAACGTGATTTGCAGCCCAAGATCGGTCGATTTTCCATGACACTTGCGATTTACATTCATTGGCCGTTTTGCGTTTCCAAATGCCCCTATTGCGATTTCAATTCGCATGTCGCGGATGCCGTCGACCATGACGCGTGGCGCGGCGCCTATGTGCGCGAGTTGGAACACTACGCGAAGGCGTTGCCAGCGCGGCGCGTGACGTCGGTGTTCTTCGGCGGCGGCACGCCGTCGCTGATGGAAGCCCGCACGGCCGAGGTGATTTTACAAAATATCGCGCGGCTGTGGTCTGTTGACGACGATGCCGAAATTACGCTTGAAGCCAATCCGTCTTCGGCCGAAGCGGGAAAATTCGCGGATTTCCGTGCGGCTGGCGTCAACCGTTTGTCGTTAGGCGTGCAGTCGTTGCGCGAGGATGCGCTGAAATTCCTGGGCCGCGCGCATGATGCCGATGAAGCGAAATGCGCCATTGCCCTCGCCGCCAAAACTTTCCCGCGTTTTTCATTCGACCTGATTTATGCGCGGCAAGGGCAAACGCCCGATATGTGGTGTGAGGAATTGCGCGAAGCGTTGCAGATGGCAGGCGATCATCTGTCGCTGTACCAGTTGACGATCGAGCCGCATACGCAGTTCGACACGCGCGCGCGGCGCGGCGAATTTCTGACCGCAAAGGACGATTATGCGGTTTCCATGTTCGAGGCGACGCAGGAGATGATGGATGCGGCCGCGATGCCCGCCTATGAAATTTCGAACCATGCGCGGGCGGGGCATGAAAGCCGCCATAACCTGACCTACTGGCATTACGGCGATTATATCGGCATCGGCCCCGGCGCGCATGGGCGTTACCGGAACGGCGCGCGCATGGCGGCGGAAAATCACCGCGCGCCGGATATATGGCTGCAGGAAACAATGAAACAGGGTCGTGGTGTCAAGCAAGCTGCAGAGATTGACGACAAAACCGCGATGCGTGAAGCGCTGATGATGGGGTTGCGGCTGACGGCGGGCATCGCACACGAAGAATGGAATGAAAAATTCGATATGCCGCTTGTGCAATTCCTGCCGTCCGAAAAAGCCGCGCGCCTTGTCGGCGAAGGTTATCTTGCGCAAGATGATACGCGGTTGCGCGCGACGCGCGCGGGGCTGCAACGGCTGAACGCCGTGCTTGGGTATTTGGATTAGAGCCTGTCTAGGATTTCGTCGGCATCAGATCGGTAAAGATCGAGCCGGGAATGAGCGCGCCGCCCCATTTCTTGTATGCGGCGGCAAGACCGCCTTTCATCATCTGGGGCGGAATCTGGCCGAGCGGCGTGTTCGTCTGGCCGTTCTGAATTGCCGTTTCGATCATCTTTTTCTTGACCGGTTCCGGCAGCATTTCCGGGTTGATCCGCACCTGCTTGCGTTTCAGAACTTCATCGAGCGTCCGGCGCACTTGCAGAAAATAACGCTGCCGCATCCGCAGAAGCGGGTTTTTCGAAACCTCGCGCGCAAGCGTCGCGCGCATATGGCCGCGCGCCTGCGGACGCGAGCGCGGGTGGGCTTGCGACGACGGGCTACGCTGCATGACGCGGCGGGCGGTTTTATCGAGGCCGCACCTGGCGAACAGCGCGAAGTACTGGTTGTCGGCTTTGTCCTGCTTCTGCGCCATGAAGGCCAGCGCGCCGGACGGTTTCGGTACGCGCGACCCGTGCAGCGCGGTAAAAATTTTATTCCCGCCCTGTTCATTCATTTTGTGCGCGGCGGTGAGGCTCGGGTCGTTGAGTTTGAGCTCGACCGCGCCATGTTCGTTCATGCCCGACGCAACGTCGTAGTGCATGCCAAAACCGGCCGGGCCGGTGGCAAGGCCGAGGGCGTTCGAAGCTTCCTTTATGACTTCAGCTGGTACGAACATTTTTATCCGCGCTCTTTTATGAGTCCATCCTAGCGCGGACAGCGTTAACGTTTATTGAATAAACCGCCCAAGCACATGAAAGTAAAAAACAATTCCGTATCGGGCTTAAGACTTCCTTTACCAAAAACGCCTTTTCGAAAAAGAAGCGAAAGCATCGGCTTATGCTTGTGCGGCTGCCGCGCCTGCGTTGCGGCGTGGCGCAACTATTTTCCTTGACGGGTTTCGCGCCGGGATTTTTCTTATTTTCTTCCCACAAAGCTGACCGGCGACGGGTCGATCACATGCGCGCCGTAGGGCGTGACCTCGTTGACGGCAAGGCCGCGTTCGACCTTGCCCGAAGACAGCAGACGGAAAATTCCGTCGAGCCCGGCGAAGCCGTTCGGGTTTTGCAGCGCGGTTGCGTCGTAACGCCCGCCGCGTTTGGCCAGCACCGCCGCCAAAGCCGTCGCGTCATAGGCGAGCGTCGCGAGGCGCGGCGGATTTTTGCCGTAGGCGGATGCGTAAGCGGCGGTGAAATTTTTCCGCGCGGCGGGATCGGGCGCGGCATACCAGCCGCCGACCAGTAGCGGGTTCTGCTGCCCCAGGCCGGGAACGTCCCATAAACCGGTGCCGAGCATATGGATCTGCGTTCCGTTGAAACCGGCCGCGGCAAGTTGCTGCGTGACCGTTTTCAGATCGTCGCCGCCTTCGGGCAGGAACAAAGCGTCGATCATGCTGCGGCGGTCGGTCAGGTTTTCGATATTGCCCGTATCCTGCGCGACCGAGTCGTAGGTTTCGTAATCGACTACCGTGCCGCCCGCTTCCTTGACCGCATCTTCGAACACCTGCCCGACCAGCGCGCCGTAAGGCGTCGCGGGAACCAGCGCGGCGAACCGGTGCCCTGCCGCGGCGCCCGCCATATGCGCATTAGCATAGGCGATGATACGCCTGACCTGCGCGGCGGGGGCGAGGCCCATGACGTAAACGCCGGGTTCGGCCTGCGACGTGTCGGTCGAAAGCGGCAGAATCTGCAACCCCGCATGGCTTGCGACGAGTTTGACAGCGGGGATGTTGGTCGCGAACAAGGGCCCGATGATAAGCTGCGCGCCTTCCTGCACGGCCGCATTCGCGGCGGCTTGCGCGCCGCCCACCGCTTCCGTGTCGTGCGGCAACAGACGGAAATCGGTTCCGGCCGCGTCGAACACCGCCTGTTGCGCCGCGTTCAGCATCGCCTGACCGAGCGCCGCGTTGGGGCCGCTGAGCGGCAGCAGAATCGCGACCTTGATCTGGCCGTTCGCCGGAACGGGGGGCCGCGCCGCGGACATGACGGTCAAAGGCGGTATGATCTGCCCGGACGGCGGCGCCGGTTGTTGCGCAGGCGGCGGCGATGGGCGTTGTTGCGGGGCTGGCTGAAGCGGATGCTGGTCGAGCCGCGACGGCGCGACATTCTGCGCATAGGCGTAAGGCGGGTGGTAGCCCGTCGCGGCGCTTTGCGCTACAGTCTCTTGCGCCCCGGCCCGGGGTTGCGCGTAATGTGCGCAGCCATTCATCACCAGAAGCAAAGCCGCCAAACCGCATGTCCGCAGGAAAAAAGAAGATTTCATCGCTGGATTACCCGGAGTTAGGCCGTGAAGCGGTCGAGGCTAGCGGGAACGGGGCGATAAGTAAACTGCCGCCGGGGCTGTATGTCGTGGCGACGCCGATCGGCAATCTGGGCGACATCACGCTGCGCGCGCTGGCGACGCTGGCGCAGGCGGACGCCGTTATGTGCGAGGATACGCGGGCGAGCGGCATTTTGCTGAACCTGTTCGGCATCAAGAAACCGCTTTTTTCGTGCCACGACCATAACGAGGATGCGCGGACGCCCGACATATTGCGCCGCATCGGAAAAGGCGAGGCCGTCGCGCTGATCAGCGACGCCGGGCTTCCCGCCATCGCCGATCCCGGCTTTCGCCTCGTCCGCGCGTGCCGCGAGGCCGGACATGCCGTAACCGTCATTCCCGGCGCGAATGCGGCATTGACGGCATTGGCAGGCAGCGGGCTGCCGACCGACCGTTTTCTGTTCGCAGGATTTCTGCCGCCCAAAAGCACGGCGCGGAAAAAGGACATCGCCGCGCTTCGTCATGCCGAGGCGACGCTGGTTTTTTACGAATCGCCGCAACGGCTTGCGGCAAGCCTTGCCGACCTTGCCGAAGTTTTGGGCGCAGCGCGCGCGGCCGCCGTCGCGCGCGAACTGACGAAGCTGCACGAAGAAACGCGGCGCGGAACCCTCGGCGAGCTGGCCGCGCATTATGCGGCGCATGATGTCAAAGGCGAGATCGTCATTCTGGTCGAACGCGGCGCGGATGAAACCGAGAATATAGACGTCGATGCGCTGCTCGATGCGCGGTTGAAGCAGTTGAGCGTTCGCGATGCGGTCGCCGAAGTCGCGGCAATGACGGGACTGCCGAAAAAGGAAATCTATGCCCGCGCGCTGGCGCGCGCACCGGCAAAGACGACAAAGAAATGACGCGCACGTCTTACCAGACCGGGCTTGCCGCCGAAGCTTTGTGCCGGTTTGCGCTGCGGCTTAAATTTTACCGCGTTCTGGCCTCGCGCTACAAAACGCCCGTCGGCGAAATCGACATCGTCGCCGCGCGCGGCAAAACCCTTGTCGCGGTCGAGGTCAAGGCGCGCGCGACGCGCGAGGCCGCGCTCGAATCCATTTCGCCGCAGCAGCGCGCGCGGATCGCCAATGCGCTGCAGGCTTTCACGTTGCGCCATCCGCGCTTTGCCGGTTGCGATCTGCGTTTCGACGTCATGATTGCGGCGCCGCGCCGCTGGCCCGCGCATATCGAAAACGCATGGCAGGCGGACTGACTATTTGCGCCGCATCAGCACATAAAACGCGCCGCCGCCGCCGTGCTTCGGCGCGGCGGGACGGATGGCAAGGATGGATTTCGCCTGCGGCAGCGATGCGAGCCAGTCGCGCAAATTCCGGCGCAAAACGCCCATGCCGCCTTTGCCCTTTCCGGTCACGACCAGAAGATGCCGTTTGCCGCCGCGCGCCGCGCGCTGCATGAAGTCCGCAAGCGCGGCGAAGGCTTCCGCCTGCACCATGCCGTGCAGGTCGAGCGTCGCGTCGAGGGACAGGCTGCCGTCGCGCAGGGCTTTTTCGCGCCTGCGTTCGAGCGATATGTCTTCGGGGATGGCGGCCGGTTTTTGCGGCGGTGGAGTTTTTGTTTGTTTCGGCAACGGCGCAACGGAAGCGGTTTCACTGCGTCGGGTTTTCGCCGCCGGAGATTTCCGTTTCGCCGTCCGCGCGACGCCGCGCGCGTAGGAGTCCCAGACTTTCCGGTCTTCGTCGCTCATGGAGGCGTGACGCCTTTGGGCAGCAGCAGGTAGTAGCGCCCGCTATTCTGCATCGCGCCCGCTTCGCGCGCCGCGGCGCGCCCGGCGCCCCAGAACACGTCGCCGCGCACGGGGCCCTTGATAGCACCTCCCGTATCCTGCGCCACCATCAGGCGGCGCAATGGCCGCCCTGACGCGTCGGTCGTGTCGAGCCACAAAGGCGCGCCGAGCGGCACGAAGGACGGATCGACGGCGAGGCTGTGCCCCGGCGTCAGCGCGACGCCTTGCGCGCCGATGATGTCGGCGTTGGGCAGGCGGCGGAAAAAGACATAAGACGGGTTGGCATCCATGACCTGCTGCGCCTCGTGCGGATGTGCGGCAAGCCAGACGCGGATCGATCCCATCGTCACGGGCCGCTGCAAATCGCCGTTTTCGAGCATCAGATGCCCGATCGAAACATAGGCGCGGCCATTGCTGGTGTCATAGCCGAGCGGCATGATGCTGCCGTCGGGCAGGCGGATGCGGCCCGAGCCCTGGACTTCGAGAAAGAACGCGTCGATCGGACTGCTGACCCACACCAGGGGCCGCGCGCGTTTTTTCAGAGAGCCTTCCGCGATTTTGGCGCGCGCGTCGTAGGGAACGAGCTCACGCCCTGCCAGCTTGCCGACGATATGCTGGCCTTTCAAATCCTTCTTGAACGCGCCGAGATCGACCGCGATCATGTCGAGAGGCGGCGCGTAAAGCGGCGTCTGGTAAACGCCGCCGCGGCGGGGCGAGCCGCGCAGTTCGGGCACATAATAGCCGGTGAAAAGCCCTTCGGCGCCGTCATTGCCGGATGCCGCGTAAGGCATGAACCACCGTTTGAAATAGGCGCGCGCCGAATAATTCGTTTCGCGCGTTTTCTGCGCCGCGTCGCAAGCGCGCCGCCATGCCGCAGCGTCGCCGAAATCCGGAACCGCCTTGACGCAGGAGCGGCGGAAGGCGGCAAGCGCCGCCGCGAAGCCGCGATCGTCATGCCAGCCCGGCAGGGCCGAGAACGATACCCGTTCGAGATGCAGATGTTCGGACGGCGGCGGGGGCGAAATCAGGGCGCAGGCGGAAAGCGCGAGCATCAGGGCCGCCAGCGCGGATATGCGGAATTTCGGGTTTGTCTTCATTATCCAACCTTTCCGTTTTGCTGATCATCTTCATTGCAAATAAAGAGCATATGCAGTGAACCATCTTGCCATTACCGGAATAATGGCTACCGCTAACCCCTCCCCTAACCCCTCCCGCAAGGGGAGGGGAATACCATTCCTCTTGCGGCGCGTGGGTTCTTTGATTTTAGCAGCGATATTGCTTTTTACCGCTTTTCGTTTACGCGAAGCGCCGGATAGGCTATGGAGAGAAAACGTCTTTACCATGGCATACCGGGTTTCTTCCATGTCCCACACATCCATGATCCTGACCGGGCTGATGCTGGTCGCGCTTGTGATTTTCCTCGCGCCCAACATCTTCGCTTTCAACCGCGGCCGTATTTTGCGCAACGTCGCGCTGTGGCTCGCGATCTTCCTTGGGCTTGCCGCCTTTTACAAAAGCTTCGGCCCCGGCAGCCCGCATCCCCTTTTCAACCTTCCCGAAGCGATGCAGGGCATGCACCGCGCCGGTCCCGCCGTTCCGCTGCCCGCGCCCGCGGAGAAAAAACCGGAACAAAAGAACGGCAGCGTCGCCGCGCCGAAGACGGCAACGCCCGTTACGCCGCCGAAGAAGTGATTTCGGCGCCCATCGCCAGAACCAGTTCCATAATTTCTTCCGCCGCTTTTGCGACCGCCTGTTCGTCGGTGCCACGCGCGACAAGCGCGGTGCCGAAACGCCCGTCCCGCACCCACGGATAAGACCCTATATCAAGCTGCGCGAAACGCGCCGCGATCGCACCCAGACCTTCGGCAATGACGCTTTCCGCGATATAGGCGGAAACGGTTTTGCTGTAAATGGCGGGCCCCGGTCGCAGGGTCGGTATGATGCCGTCGAGCATCGCCCGCATCACGTCGGGCACGCCTGCCAGAATGAAAACGTTGCCGATTTTGATGCCGGGCGCGGCGCTGACCGGATTGGCGACAAGTTCGGCCCCTTGCGGCGTCCGCGCCATGCGCAACCGCGCAGGCGTCAGGCGGTCCGCGCCGTAATGGTCGACCAGCACGGCGCGCGCGGCAGGGTTTTCGATCGCCGGAACGCCGAACGCAGCCGCGACGGCATCGACCGTGATATCGTCATGCGTAGGCCCGATGCCGCCGGTCGTGAATACATAAGTATGCTGCGCGCGCAGGATATTGAGCGCCTCGACGATTGCGGATCTGGTGTCGGGAACGACGCGGGCTTCCCTGACCGGGATGCCGACCGCGCCGAGGCCGCGGGCAATGGCGTTCAGGTTGACGTCCTGCGTGCGGCCCGACAGGATTTCGTTGCCGATGATCAGGACGGCCGCCGTCGGATCCTGCCCCACCGTCATTTTTTCTTCTTGCCGGTTTCTTCGGCGGGCATATGCACCGTGACCTGCGGCAGTTTTTTATCGAGCCGCGCCAGAACTTCGCCGGTGATGTCGAGCGGCTTGTCGGTCCACAAAGCCTGCTGCTTGACGATGACCACATTCGCGCCGTGTTCGCGCGCGACCGCGCCGACGACCTGGAGCAGCGCCGCGCGCACGGTATTCATCGCGGTCGAATAGGATTCGTCGAGCGCGTTGCGCCGCGACTGGACATGGTTTTCGACCACCGAAAAACGCTGGCGCAGCGCCTGCTCGCGCTCGGCATAGGCCTGAGGCGAAAGCTTGTCGCGCGCATCGGCCAGCGACCGTTCGGCCTTGCTGAGGCCGTTTTCCTCGATCTCGATCTCGTTCTGGAATTTCGCGCGCTGCGCGTCGAGCTGTTTCTGGACGCTTTTGGATGCCAGCGATTCCTGCAAGATGCGCTGGACGTCGACGATGGCGATGACCGGCGCGGGAAGTCTGGCCGGAACCGAAGCGGCGCGCGCGCCGTCCGCAGCGAACCCCATGACAAACAGCGCGCAAAAAGCCGCAATCAAAGCCGGATGCTTGGGAACGCGCATGGCCGCCTCCTTGCCGTAAAATTTGAGACTAAAACTTGTTTAGAAAGGGGATGTATTGAGTCGAAAATCGTGCTTCCCCGCATTTTCGCGCGCAGCGTATTCGACATACGTGAGCAGCGAAAATACGGGGAAGCGCGATTTGCAGGCCAATACATCCCCTTTATGGACAAGTTTTTAGAACTTGGTGCCGAAGCTGAAATTAATGTGCTGGATCTGATCGTAAGGCTTATACAAAATCGGCTCCGCAAAGTCGAGCCGGATCGGCCCGAACGGCGAATCCCATGTAATACCGATGCCGGCGCTCAGGCGCAGGCTGGAATCGTTGGCGATCGTGTAGCCGGTAACCGAACTGGCGTCCGGATTGGACAGGATGCCCGCGTCGCTGAAGACATGGAGCCTGAGGCCGAATTCTTCCGGCAGCGGCGTCGGCATGCCCATATCGACGGTGCCGCGCACGAAACGCGTGCCGCCGAGCGCGTCGCTGTAGCCGCTGCTCAGATCGCGGGGGCCGACGCCGGCATATTGGAAGCCGCGCAGCGTGTCGCCGCCGAGGAAGAAACGCTCGTTGATCTTGGTGGGCCCGTTGAAGCTCCAGATCTGGCCGGCTTCTGCCGTGCCGCTTAGAATCCATTTATCGGCGATCGGATAATATTGCGTGCCGCCGACCTTGGCGCGGAACCATTGGCGCGAGCCGCCCGCGCCCGCGATATCGGTGTCGAGATGGGCGATGAAGCCCAGCGTCGGGTGCAGTTTGCTGTCGCGCGTGTCGTAGATCAGCGACTGGCCGAATGACGAGGTCGTGGTCGTGCCCGCCTGATCGATGATATAGGGCGAGGCGGTCGACGGAACGTTCAGAATCTGGTCGCCATGGAAGGTGTAGTTGAGCTTCTGGCGGATTTCGTCGGACAGCGGGTAGCCCGCACGCAAAACGATGCCCGCGCTGTTGACGGTGTAGGAGCTGAAGGTCTGGTAGTCGCTTTGCGACGCGTACAGGTCGACGCCCGCCGACAGGTTGCGGCCGAGGAAGTAGGGTTCGGTGAAGCTGGTGTCGACCTGCTTGGTCAGGCCGGAAATCGTGGCACCGATGCGCGCGTCTTCGCCTTCGCCGCGGAAATTGTGCTGGCTGATGCT
>JAGWKW010000259.1 GCA_028865155.1 Alphaproteobacteria bacterium | reverse complement strand
GAGCAGATCGTGGACGAGCTTGTAATACCCGTCGGCGCCGACCTGCCAATGGCTGCCGATTTTCTGCGTCACGCCGACATCGAAATCGTTTGCGCGCTCCGGCTTGACCGGGCTGTTCTGCGTCACCGTCGCCGCGTTGGTTGTGTTGGCGAAGGCGGCGATGTCTCCGTTGGACACAAGCTCCATCGGCGGCGGCGTGAAAGTCCGCGCATACCCGGCATGGAGCGTCGTCGTCGGCGTCGCTTTATAGACGAGGCCGATGCGCGGGCTTAGCTGGTTCGCGCTGACATATTGTTCCATATCGTCGAAGCGCGCGCCGTAATTGAGCGTCAGCGCGTCGTCGATTTTCCATTCGTCCTGCAGATAAAGCCCGTAAAGCTGGCCGTCTTTGGTTTTATTGCTGACGACCGAAGTCACGGCATCGTTGCCGCTGCCGTCCGGCACGACCGCGCCGCCGGCCGTGGTGAAGGCCAGCGAAGTGCTGTCATTGTTGACATGGTCGTTCTGCGCCGAAAAGCCCATGCGCAGCGTGTGCGCGGCATCGATGCGCCAGCTATTGTCGTTCTGCAATCCGGTGACGAGGTCGGTATATTTGACGTCAGACGCCACGCCGTTGAACAGCAAATCGCCGGTCGTGTCGGGCGTGAAATGGGTTTCCGAATTGCGGATGAAGGGCGCGATCTGCACCTGCACGCCGTCATTCTCGCCCTGCCATGCGGCGGTGAAATACTGGTTGCTTTCGAACTGGCGCTCGTTCAGGTCGGCGGAATTGAAGCTGGAGATGCCGTTATACTGGTATCCATTCGCAGGCGTCTGGCCCGGATTGTTCGGAATCTCGAAATGGCTGATGGAATTCCCGGCAATGATTTCGACATTCTGCATCGGATTGATCATATAGGACGCATAGCCGAACTGCTTGTCCTGCTCGGTATGGTCGTGGATCGCGTTATGGCCCGAAGTCGGATTTTCGATGCCGAGGTCGGACGACAGATGGCTCGCCGACACGAAATATGCGGTGCTGCCCGTCGTGCCGCCATAACTGACCGAAGGCTGGATCGTGTCGTTGCTGCCGCCCATGACCGAAGCCGCGCCGCCGTTGGCGAACCCGTTCTTGGTTTCGATATCGACCACGCCCGCCGTATGAAACCCGTATTGCGCGGGCAGCGCGCCGTCCAGCAACGTCACGCTGTCGACGATATGCGTATCGATCATGTTGCCGAACCCGTCAATCCCTTCGGGCAGCAGAATGCCGTTCAGCCGGTACTGGACATTTCCATGCTCGCCGCGAATATGCAAAGAACCGCTCGCCGCCGAATCCTCCGCGACGCCCGGCGTCTGCAGCAAAACCTTGTTCAGCGACGTGTCCGCCCCCTGCGGCAAGGCCGCAATCGCTTTCCGGTCGAGCCTATAGGCCGACGTCCCGGTTTTCGGCGACAGCCCGTTGCGGAAATCGCGCCGCTGCGCGATCACGACATTAAGCACCGGCGCGGCGGCCAGCGACATATCCTTGCGCGCCACGGAATCCGCATTCACCGAAACGGAAGCCGAAGCCAGAACGGCATCCTTCTTCGTCGCGAGCAAAACATAACTTCCCGCGCCTACGGATTTGAAAAAATAATGCCCTTTGGCATCGGTCGTTACGCTTTGCGCAATATGGCCGCGCCCGTTCTGAAGCTTGACCGTCGCGGGGGGCAGGGGCTTGCCGTCCGCGCCGTCCAGCGTGCCGCCGATGGTCGCGGCGGTGGCCAGCGCGGGAAAAGACAAAATAAATGCGGCGGCAAGGAGGGCGCGTTTCACGGGGTAACCCTAGTAATGTTATGTTATAACATTACTAGATGTTGTGGGCAGGAGAGTCAAGAGAGTACGCGGAACATGCTACGGCAACATGCCGAAGTGACGTAGAGCGTTCTCAATAGCGGTGTACTTACCGGGTGGGCATGGCTTAACGCGTATTTTTTGGTTTTTTCTGTTAGGTGCAATGCCTCGCGTAAGGCCGTA
>JAGWKW010000042.1 GCA_028865155.1 Alphaproteobacteria bacterium | reverse complement strand
GCTGATCGAGCGCGAGCAGGGCTGCGGCAAGATGCTGACCTACGAAGCGCCGATCGAATATGTCTATGACGCCATCGTCGGCCCGCGCTCGCTGGTCGCGCAATCCGAAATCCCGCGCCATCTGCCGACCTTTGCCGCAGGCGTGCGCAACGCATTGCGCCGCAAACCCAACATCATCCTGGTCGGCGAAGCGCGCGACCGCGAAACCGTCACCGCCGCGATCGAAGCGGGGCAAACGGGCCATCTCGTCTTCTCCACGGTTCACACCATCGGCGTCGCCGCGACCGTCCGCCGCATGGTCAGCGTGTTCGAACCGGCGGAACGGACGGAACGCGCCTTCGCGATGATGGAAACCTTGCGCATGATCGTGACCCAGGCGCTGGTGCCCAAAGTCGGCGGCGGCCGCGTGGGCTTGCGCGAATATCTCGTGTTCGACGAAAATGTCCGCGAAACGCTGCTCGATATGCCGATCGAAAAATGGACGGTCGAAACGCAACGGCTTCTGGTGCGCTACGGCCAGACGATGGAACAGACGGCGACCAAGGCGTTCAAGAAAAAGATCATCGACCGCCGCTCGTACCTGCTTCTGACCAAGGGCTTTTCCGACGCCGATGTCGCGTTCGACGACGACGAACTGACGATCGACGATTTCTAATCGGGATTTTGATCCATGGATCTTCACTGGCGCAATTCGCAAAAGCAGGCGCGGTTTTTCGCGCTCGACGCGCGCGCCGCCGCACCGATCCTGTTTTTCCTCGTTCATGCGCGGCTATGGACTTTCGTCCTCGCCATTCTCACGATGCTGGTTTTCTGGATTCTCGAACGGCGCGGCCTGACTTTCGAAGCCGCGCTGCGCGCCGGCCGCGCATGGATTTTAGGCCCGCGCCGTCCCGCCGTCGCGTCCGACAGACGTCGCCACTGGGTCGATTTCGGGTAGAGCGTTGAACGGTCGAACGTGATACCGCAAGCAAGAGCGGTTGTGTTCCCCCCCCTTTTTTTTGCGGGAGGGGAGCAAAGGAGGGGTCGGAGGTCGAAACTATACCTGATACTTCAGAAATATATAATTCATATGTCACGAGGGGGGAAGATATGAAGGGCATTCTTAAAATGTTTATGGTTCTCATTGCTCTTGCAGCAATTGCTAGCTTTGTTGAGGGCTTTAACAGGGGATACAAAACTTCATCTAATGCCTCTATGGGTGCGGCAAAAACATCTACAAAATCTACATCGACTAAACTTAGCGTCGGGGGAATGGCAATTTTAAAAAAAGGGTATGTATGTCCAAGTCAAGAAGACTTTGATGCTCTTAGCGAAGCGGTTGCCAACGGCGACAATGACCGATTCCAATACATAACAAATATATTTGGCAACCACTGCCACTATTACGGGCGCGATGACTTAAAGAAAAAAGTCCACGTCGCAAGTATAAGCGCATGGCACAATAGTGTACATATTCGCTTTTATCCTGATAAAAATACCGAGGTAAATTGGTGGGTTCTGCCGTCACAATTGGAGCCAACTCCGTGACATAACTTTTACCAGGCAAGACAAGTAGCGGGACATTAAGAGAGACTCTTCCCTCCGCGGGAAGACTGTAGAATCTGGACTTGCCTTTCTTGGCAACCCCTTGATTTTTGTTGGAGGATGGCTTTTGGCTTGTCGGGAAATTAAGCAGAACCACCTTAATTACTATACCCGCCGCCGCCGGGCTTGGTCAGCTCGGCGACGATGTTGAAAATCGACATCATGACCCAGGCGATGACGGCGCCGACGATGGCCATGCCGACATTGCGCGTCACGACCGCCTGCGCCTTCAAAACGCCGATCTGCTCGTTGATCCATTCCTCGGTCACCTGCTCGATGACCTGCCCGACATCGGCGCGCTCGGACAAAATCTCAAGGTCGATGACGACGCCGGGATCGGGAAAATTGAAACGGCTCATGCGCAAGGCCTGGCCCAGATTGTGGCCGCGCAGAACCTGCTGGCGCGCGGCGTTGATGCGTTCGCGAATCCACGGATTGCCCTGTTCCTCAAGAACTTCCAGCGACCGTTTCAACGGCATCTGCGCGCCGAGCAGCGACGACAGGCCCAGCAAAAAGCCGCTGCCCTGCAAAATGCGGTACCACGACCAGGGCGGAATCATGTCGAATTTGGCGCGCACCGGCCCGCGCCAATAGGGCAGGGTGGCGGCGATGAAAATGCAAAGAATGACGATGGCGAGGACGATATAAAGCCCCCACGCCGCGATAAAATCGGAAAAAGCGGCGACCCCGCCGATGGCGTCGACGACATGCTTGGGCGCATTGGCGCGCATATTCTTGATCAGGTTGATGCCGAAGGTCCAGATCACGAAGCTGACCAGAATGAACATGAAAACCGGATAGCCGACGGCATAGGCGACGGCCTCCTTCATCTGCCGCGCCTTGTCGCCGACGGTCTGCAGCGAAGCCAAAGCCTTGGCCAGCGTGCCGGACTCCTCGCCCGCGCGGATCATGTAAAGCTCGCCGGTCGGCACCCACCCTTCCATCGCCTGCGACAGCGTGATGCCGGCGCGGTCTTTCAGGAACCATTCGCGCAAGGCGATGGCGGCGGGCTTGTTGGGTTTCTTGCCCATCTCGGACGTGTTTTGGTACAGCCGGTCCAGCGCGCGCGACAGCGCCTCGTTGGTGCGCAGCATGCCTTCCAGCTTGCGGTAAATGCGGAACCGCTCCTTGCGGCTGGTGCGGAACTGCATCCGGGTCAATTTGGTCTGCAGATCGTTGAAGGCGTCGTCGAGTTCGCTCATCGCCACGGCCCCAGTTTTTCCTCGACCTCGCGGACCTCGCGCTCGCGCGCGAAAACGCCCAGCTCGAACTCGGCGTCGTCGGGCGAAACCTCGCCCGCCGCGACCTTCTCGATCCCGCGCTGAAGCATGGTGATGCCGTTCAGCCCGGCGGGCGACAGCCAGTAATTCTCCGCCTCTTCCATGCGGTTGTCCTGCAGCAATTCCATCAGCTTGATGTCTGTCTCGATGATCTCGGCGGCGACGGTGCGGCCCGACCGCCCCTTATAGCAATGCTCGCACCCTTCGGGATTGGCGATAAAGACATTGCTCATATCCGGCTCGTTCAAACATTCCATCACCGGCTTGCCGACATTGGCCCTGTTGCGCCGCGCCTGCAAAAGCGCGATGCCGGCGCGCACGCGCTGCGCCAGCTCGCGCATGACCGGGCCCATCTCCTCGCAGGCGGTGCGGATCGGAATCCGGCAATGGGGGCACAGGCTGCGCAAAAGTCTCTGGCACGCCATGCCGCGGACAAGGTGATGGTCGTAAACGATATAAGGCTCGATGCCGATATCCCTTAAACGCTTCGGCGTCGCCAGCGCCGAATAGACGTGACCGGTGGTGTAAACCTGCCGCCCGGTCAGCGCGAGCCGGAACGCGAATTTCGCGGTCTGCAAATCGCGGATTTCGCCCAGCATGACGATATCGGGATCGAGGCGCAGCGCGCAGCGCATGATCTCGACAAAGGTTTTTTCGCGCTGCTCGTCCTTGACCGACGCCGAAACGCCGATCTGCCGCGCGCCGATAATGCCGCCTTCGGGCGGATCTTCGATCAGCAGACAGTTCAGCCGCATCTCGGTCTCGGCCATGCGGCGGTTCAGCGTGACGCGCAGCGTCGTGGTCTTGCCCTGGTTGACGGGGCCGGAGAAAATGCGCAAGCCCCCCGGCGCCGCGCGCAAGCTTTGGACGACCCGAAGCTGCTCCTGCGAAAAACCGAGCGAATCGACATCGGCCATAACGAAGTTCTCGCCGAACAGATGCGCCGAATCGTATTGCAGGCGCATATCCAGATAACGCCCGTCATTGGCCAGCGGCACCCATTGGCAACGCACGGAAATGACGCCCTTGGGCAGCGCGATAATTTCGCGTCCGCGCGCGTCGGATGTCAGCATCGCGGCCTGCGGCTCCGACCAGTTGGCGGTGGCGCCCGACTGGCCGATGGAATGCGAATAGACGGCGGCCAGAAACTGCTCGCCCTCGCGCTGGGTCCAGGCAAATTGCGGGCGCAGCGCGCCGTCGATGCGGAACTGCACGGTGGCGCGGCCATTGACGGCCTCGATATGAATGTCGTTCGCGCCCATCTGTACCGCCTGCTCGATGGTCGCCACGATGCGGCGGCGCACGGCATTGTCATCGTAATTCGCGCCGGCATCGCGGCGCTCGGCATACAAATAAGCCTGGACGATGATGTTGGGGGTGACATAGCGCGGCTCGTCGACCTTGATGCCCTGACGCTTGGCCGACTGCGCGACCGAGGTCACCAGCGGCGACCGGCGGTGCGAGGCGCTGACCAGCCACAGCCCGTTGTCGAACAAAGCGCAGAAATTGCGGGCTTCGTCGGGCACGGCCAGCGCGCCGCCCGGTGCTGTCACGACATCGCCCGCGAAAGCCAGCGGAATGCTGCGGTCGTCTTCGACCTTGACGGCATTGTCGGCGGCGGCCTGCACGGCGGCGGCCTGCGTCTGGACGGAAGTCTGCGCGGCAGGCGCGGCGGATGCCTGCGGTGCGAAGGTTTTTTCTTTTTTCCCCGGTCCGCTGCCGGTTCCGGATGCGGACGGCGCCCCGGCTGCGGGCTTGCCCGCGCCCACGATCTTCTCGCCTAGCTTGTCGATAAAACCGGACACATCGATTTCCTTTTCTCACCCCGCATGCGGCGCGGGCGG
Source organism: Alphaproteobacteria bacterium (assembly GCA_028865155.1). Classification (GTDB taxonomy): domain Bacteria; phylum Pseudomonadota; class Alphaproteobacteria; order UBA9219; family UBA9219; genus CAIXLI01. Next base: position 5,017 of record JAGWKW010000042.1, on the reverse strand, counting down.
CGGGCCCTAGCGCATCGCGCTGTATATGGCATCGACGCCCTTGATGCGCACGACGTGCGTTTTCCCGTCACGCTCGATCACGACGGTCGACGACGAAATCGACTGTACAAGGCCGACGCCCGGAATATCCTCGCCGACCGTGGCGACCTTGGTGTCGCCGCCGGCCTTCAGCATGGCGACGTATTTCCCGTCGCTGCCGACAATGCGCGTGACCTGCGGCGTTTCATAGGACGGGCGGCGCACGACAGGGCGGCGGATAACGGGCTGCGGCGCAGACTCCACTGGCGGCGCAAGCACCGGCGCCGGTGGCGCGAGCGCGCTGGCCGGAATGGCATTGGCTAAAGCGTTGTCGTCGGTGTGCAGATGGCGGATTTTCTTCAGTTCGGCCAAATGTTTTTCGATCTGGATCATCGCATCAAGCCGCGCGATGGCCTGCCGCGCATTGTTCAAATCCTCAAGCGTCGCCGCGCCCTGCTCGTGATCGAGCTTGTCGACGACGGCATTCGCGTTTTCGACCGCCGTGTCTTCGGCTTTGGCGACGCTTTTGCCGATCGCCGCGGCTTGGGCCGCGATTTTGGAGCCTTCCGTTTGCGTCAGGCCGCCCGTGGTTACCAGATGCGAAGCGACGGTCGCCTCCGCGCGCGCAGGCGCCGCCCCGGCCAAAGGCAGCGCGACAAGCGCGAGCAGCCATGCCGCAGCGGGAACAGGCAAACGCCGTTCATTTGCGATTCGCATAAATCACCCCTTCAATGCTCCACGAGCTGCTATCCCCGTTCGACGTATAGGTAATATCGTTAACGATTACGCCCGGCAGGGTGCCGATCATGGAAGGCAGTTCTGAAGGGAATTCTGCTACATGAAGCGTAAAGGAACGCTTAACCCAAGGAGGGGGCGGCGGATTCCATGTACCTTGATAGTTCGGCGGCGGCGGCGGCGGCGGGTCGTTAACGGTCGGAACCACCTGTCCGGGCCAGTTTTGGGCCAAATAACGGTCGGTAATGGTTTTGGGGTCGTCCAGCTGCTGTGCGCCCCGCGCCGTCAGGGTGCCCAAAGGGATAGATTGGGTCGCGGCATTAGCCAAATCGTTAACATTTGCGCCATGTGGCGGTGCGGCCGGGCCTGCCCCCCGCGCCCAATTCAGAGTTATCGAGGTTCCGTTGCAATGGACGCTGATCAAAGTCCACCCGGCTGCGGCAACGGGCGTCTTGGACATGCCCCTGGCGCAGGCGTCGATGACGGCCATGACGCGCGGCGCCTGTTCCCAGTATCTTTCGTATTTCGGCTGCGGCGGCTGTTGCGGCAGGCTGGGCACCATCTGATGCGCGCGCATCTGGGCCAGACGCATCGCCTGAAGCTGCGCCTCGCGCGCCGCTTCCTCTTCCGCAGTTTTCTGCTGCCAATACCACACGCCGCCGACCAGAAGGATAAAGGCCAGCGCGCTTCCGGCCAAAATCAGCTTGAGTTTGTCCGACAGTTTTACCGGCTGAAGCTTGATATCTTTGCGTTCGTTGAGCAAAAGCGTCAGCGGAATCGTATCCACGCCCGGGATCGACCAGGACTCCGGCGCATAGGTCGCCTGCAAGCCGCCGAAGCCGATTTCCTGAATCAACCGGTTGCGCGCTTCATTCTCATCGGTGAACAGAAGATCGCCGTCGGGAACGATCAGGTCGTCGCGCACGATGATGACGGCGATGCCGCCCGGAAAACGGAATGCGCCTGCCCACGACCCCGGAATCTGCCCGGCCAGGCACGCGGCCAGAACCGGCATGCCCGAAGTCTGGCCCTCGCCGCCGCCGCTCAATCCGAATTGGGGGATACGCCCGTTCTTGCTGCCGGGGCGCACGGCATAGAATTCAGCCTGCTGCCCGGCCTGATTGGCCGCTTCGCGGGCAATCTGCGCGACGCGCCCGCCGCCGGGGCTGTTTTCCCAGTAAAGGCCGACGGCGTAACGCTGGCGCCCGACGGTTACGACGCCGGAAGTCATCAGCTTTGGCCCCCATCCCCGCCGCCGCTTACATTCATGACCTGAGGCGTGATCGCGATGAACATCATGTAATGCGCGTTGTCGCTCGACGTGCCGCCGCCCAGCAGGAAATTATCGGGACTGCCGACGCCCTGCTTGTTCTGCGCCAGATCTTCCTGATCGACGCCGCCGATAATCAGCGTCGAGCCGCTGCGCAAGACCGACTGCTGGACGAAAACGCGGTTGGTCGTCACCGGCAGGTCGAGCGGGATATTGCCGCTCCCGGTATTGAACGACGTCGCGCCAAGCGAAGTCAGCCCGGTCAAACTCATCGAATATTGCAGCAGAATGCGCCCGTCGTCGAGCAGACGCGGCGTGACCTGAAGCTGATACCCGGCATCGATCTGCGAGGTCACCGGCGTATAGGTATTCTGGGTGGATGTCGTCGTCGTCGAAGTCTGCGTGACGGTCTGGATGTAATTGGTGTCTGTCGTGATGCGGCGCGTGACCGGATGGTTGTTCAACGTCATCATCGGGAACTGCGCGACGCTGGTGGTGTCCCCGACGGCGGACAGCGCGTTGAAGATGTCGCCGACATGCGCGGTCGGGTCGTTGGGTCCGTTCAGGATGGCGACGCTAAGCTGGCCGAGGCTGCTCGCGCTCAGATTGGCATTGGTCAAACCCGGTGCCGCGGCCGAGGTGAAGGTCGCGCCCGAGAAGCTCGAGAAATTCTTCAAAAACGCGGTGAAAGCGATGTTGAAATCCTCGCTCTGGCCCAGATTGACGCTATAGATCTGCACATTGATCGCGATCTGCTCCGACATGCGCCGGTTTTCCTTTTGGAGATAGCTGGCGACGGTCTCCATGATGTCGGGCGTCGTGGTGACGGTCACGGTGCCGATCGACGGCGATGCGACGACGGAGCCGTTCGAACCGACGATGGCATCAAGCACTTGCGTCAGCTCGTCCCAGTATTTCAGGCCGGCCTTGTATTTCGAATCCTGCTTCAGGGGGTTCGACACCTGCGACGTGCCGCCGCCGCTGCTGCCGCTTCCGCTACTGCTCCCGCTGCTCCCGCTGCTCCCGCTGCTTCCGCTTCCGCTGTTGTCCTGACTGACGTCAGACCCGATCTCCTGCGTGCCGGGCAGAGCCTCGACCGAGAAAATGCGCGTCTGATAGCGCGAAATCAGGACCGAAGACCCGTCATAATGCCAGGATAGGCCGAAATAGGCGGCAACGCGTTCCAAAAGCCCGGACAAAGGCCCTTCATAGGAAACCGGCATCTTGCCGCCGGTATCGCCGTCGCCGCTATCCGAATCCGACGATTGGTTCGAAGACGCCCGCAGATTGCCATAGGATGGCGACGGGTTGGCGTTGTTCATCGACGGAATATTTTGCGACGATGCGACGCTCATCGGCCTTGACGGCAGGGACAAGGCGTTAAGCCGCACCGGAATCCCGGTCTGCGCGGTGATCGCATTGGCGATGGCGTCGAGCGACATCGGATCGGCGGAAACGAGCGTAATGCCCTGCGGCCCCTCATAACGCTGCGGCAGCGGCAGGCCATGGCGCATGCGCACGGCGGCGCTGCCGCCCCAAACGCTGTCGGTGACGGTCAAGGGGTTGTAGCTGACGGCATTGTCCACATTACGGGTCGACGCCAGCGCGGCCTGCGCTTCGGATGCGCGCTTGTCGATCATGCTGCGGGTTTTCTGGGTCTGCGCGCAGCCGCCAAGGCCCGCGCAGGCGCCAGCGACAAGCGCCCACAAGGCGGCGCGGCCGGCGAAATTCTCTTTCCGCAACATTCCCTTAAACGCCATCATCGTCTCCCCGTCGTCTCGCACCGGCTTTCCGCCCAAAGGGCGGATTTACCCCGTTCCCGTCACCCCGGAAACCGGGCGGATGACATGTCTTTCGTGTCTACCGCCCTTTTTACTAATTTTTCGTTTCGATTCGCCGCGTCCGGAGCCTAATTCTTAATTCGAATAGCTGTTGCCCCGCGTTCGCACGATCAAAAGGCGCTGCCCGGCGGCGGGATTGTTATGCAATTCGGCGAAAGGCTGGGGCCGGGCGCTCTCGAACCCGGTCAAAAGGCTGCGCACCGCATCCTCGAAGCTGCCCCTGAAATCGACCGACGCTTCCATCGGATAGTCGTATTCGGCCTGCCATTGCAGCTGGACGCCGGCACGCTGGCACCAGGCCGCCAAAACCTTGCGCAGCGTCTCGCCGCGTTCGGCGCCCCAGCCGCCCGAAGAAGCCTGCACGACAGGTTGCGCATAACTTGGTTGCGTGTAGCTCGGTTGCGCATAGTTGGACGGCGCATATTGATATTGCGGCGCGGGCTGCAGGGCAGGCACGGCGGCGGGCGTGACGGCGGGTTCGGATTCCGGCGCCTGCGCGCGGCTCACGGTGATCGTCGCGCCATGGGCATGGGCGACAAGGCCGATCGGGGCCAGCATGTCGTCAAGCGTGTCGCGCCAGCTTTTGCCGCCCTTATAGGACACAAGCGTGTTCATATTGACATTCTGGTCGATCGAAAAATTGTAGCCGACGGGCAAAATCTGGCGCAAAGCCAGCGCCAGCGGGATTTGCGAAGCGAAACCCTGCACGATCTGGTTCGAAGGCAGCGCAATCGTCGCGGTGGCCAGGCTTTGCGGGGCCCGGTGCGCGCGCCGGTAGCGGGAAACGGGCGCAGTCGAAATGACGCTCGTCGGCGCACCTTCCGCTCCGGCTCCGGACTCGTCCGGCGACGGCGTTCCGGTGATGATCAGGGGCGAAATATCTTCAGGCGCGCCGGTCGCGGCGCCCGTGTCGCCAAGCGGCGCCGACGTGACGGGCGCATTCAGCGGATAAACCGAAACCGATGGCGAAGAAGCCGGCGCCGGGGCCGAAGGCGGCGGCGTGATCCATTCAAACCCGGCATAAGCTGGCGCAGCCGTCAGGGCCAGGGCCAGCCCCAGAGCGGGCGCCAGGGCCAGAGCCGCGATACCCCGCGATTTGATGGAAAGCTGTTTCGGCATATCGGCTGCCCTTTGTTAAAACACGCCCATGTTA
>JAGWKW010000258.1 GCA_028865155.1 Alphaproteobacteria bacterium | reverse complement strand
TCGCATCGGGATTTTTCCGGCTCGCAGCCGACACGGCGGCAAACGCCTCAACCCGCCGATACCCCAAATTCATCAAAGCCGACAAAGCATCGCCCGCCAAACTCGACGGCACGCTTCCGCCTTCGCCCGCCGCCGCCATCCGCACGGGCGAGGCCATGAAAGCCGGAACCTTGTCCTTCAATTCGGTGACAATCCGCAAAGCCAGCTTCGGCCCGACCCCGTCGGCTTGTATCAGCGCGGCCTTGTCCTGCGCGGCAATCGCTTGCGCCAACTGTTCCGGCGACGCGACGCTTAACATCGCCAACGCGACCCGCGCGCCCACCCCCTGCACCGTGGTCAGCAGCCGAAACCAGTCCTGCTCCGCCGCATCGATGAAACCGAACAGGCTGATCGCATCCTCGCGCACCTGCGTTTCGATCTTCAGGGCGACCGCCTCGCCCACCCCGCCCATCGCGCGCAAGCTGCGCGCCGAGCACGAAACGACATACCCCACCCCGCCCACATCGATAATGACGTGCGCGCCTGAAACGCTGTCGATCCTGCCGCTGAGCTTGCCGATCATGGAAAAACCGGAAAATGAAAGTTCTCTATTTGTACTCTTTAACGCGCCCTCTTTCAACCCACCCGTCGGGCGGGCGCGGAGGCATGATGCGCATGCGTAATCGCCACGGCCAGCGCGTCGCACGCATCCGCCGCCAATTTCCCCGTACCGGGCAGCAACATGCCGATCATCGCGCCGATCTGCCCCTTGTCGGCATGGCCATAGCCCGTCACCGACTGCTTGATCCGGTTGGCGGCATATTCCGCCACGCTCAAGCCGTTCTGCGCCAAAGCCAGAATCGCGCTGCCCCGCGCCTGCCCCAACAGCAAAGCCGATTTCGCATTCTTGTTGACGAAGGTTTCCTCGATCGCGGCCTCGTCCGGCTTATGCAACCGCACGACATCGCCGATTCCTTCCGCCAGAACCAGCAGCCGCGCCGCCATGGGTAAATCGGGCGAAGGGCTGATCCGCCCCGCGCCGACAAAGGACAGCCGGTTGCCGCTTTGCGCGACAACGCCCCATCCGGTATGGCGCAAACCCGGATCGATGCCGAGAATAAGGCGTGACTGATTCATCCGGTCAGGATAACATGCAAATCCTTCGCAAACCATGCGGTTCTCATGACCTTTCTCTGGCATCACTGGGCAATTCTGGGCGTCGCGCTCATCGCCTCCGAGCTTTTAATCCCCGCCTTCGTCCTGATCTGGTTCGGTTTCGGCGCGCTCATCGTCGCGGTCATGCTGGCAATCGCACCCTCGACGGGGCTGACGGCGCAGCTTCTGGTCTGGACAATCTCCTCGGTCGCCTTCGTCGCCTCGTGGTTCAAAATCTTCAAGCCGCATTTACATAAAACGACAGCGGGCCGCTCGCTCGGCGACGCCATCGGCGACGTCGGCCTCCTGACCCGCGACGTCGCGCCCTTTCAAAAAGGGCAGGTGCGTTTTCAAACGCCTTTGTTCGGCGCGGATGTCTGGGACTGCATCGCAGACGAAGACATCAAGGCAGGCGAACGGGTCAAAGTCATCGGCGTCGAAGGCAGCATCGTCAAAATAACCCACGCCAAATAAGGAGAAAGCATCATGACCGGCGGACAAATCTTCATCCTCGTCCTTACCATTTTCGCCATCGTCACCGTCATGCGCGGCGTCCGCATCGTGCCGCAAGGCGAAGAATGGGTCATCGAACGCTTAGGCAAATATTTCGCGACCTTCATGCCGGGGCTCAACTTCATGATCCCCTATATCGACAATGTCGCGCAGCGCGTCGTGACCAAGGACATCATGCTCGACGTGCCGCAGCAGGAAGTCATCACCAAGGACAATGCCGTGCTGGTGACCAACGCCATCGCCTTCGTCAAGGTGACGAACCCGGTCAAGGCGGTCTATGGCATCGTCGATTTCGCCGACGCCATCCGCAACCTTATCATGACGGCGCTGCGCTCGATCGTCGGCGAGATGGAACTCGACGAGGCCCTGTCTTCGCGCGACA
>JAGWKW010000041.1 GCA_028865155.1 Alphaproteobacteria bacterium | reverse complement strand
CGATACGCATGTGCGTTTCGCGCTGATCGAAAACGAAGCCAGAACGCGTCAGGCCATTCGCGGCATCAAGGATATGTTCCGCCGCGACGGGCTGTTGAAGGCGGCATAAGGCTTTTTGCGCTCTTGGAAAAAGCGGAGAAACCGCTAAACTCGGCGGCATGAGATTTCTGTACGTCCTTTTCCTGCTTTTCGTGCTCGCGCTGGTGCTAAGCTTCGCCCTGCCGAACCGGCAGGACGTCGCCGTCGGCCTGTGGCCGTCGCAGACGATATGGCAGGTTCCACTTTATCTGGTCGGGCTGGCGCCGCTCGGTCTCGGCCTTGTCGCCGGCGGGCTGATGGGCTGGATCGGCAGCGTGCCGCACCGGTTCAAGGCGCGGCGGCTGGGCAAGGAACTCGAAGCCATGCAGCGCGCGGCCGCTTCGCAGCAGCGGCCGCAAAAAAAATCATTCTGGAGCCGTGAAGCATGACATCCGTTTTTTGCGCCATCGATACGCCCGACCTCAACGCCGCCGGCAGGCTGGCGGACGATTTACGCGGCACGGTCGGCGGCCTCAAGCTCGGCCTCGAATTTTTCATGGCGCATGGCGCGAAAGGCTATCGCGAAATAGCGTCGCGCGGGCTGCCCATCTTTCTCGACGTCAAATTGCATGACATTCCGAACACTGTTGCGGGTGCGGTCGGCTCGCTGTTGCCGCTCAAGCCTGCTTTCATGACCATCCATGCATCGGGCGGCGCCGCGATGATGCGCGCAGCCGCCGATGCGGCGGCGCAGGTGGGAACGGCGCGGCCCAAAATGCTCGCCGTTACGGTTTTGACCAGCCTCGACGGCGACGATCTTTCCGCCGTGGGGCAGGGTGCGGATGCGGCGGCGCAGGTCGTGCGTCTGGCGAAACTTGCCAAAGACAGCGGTATGGACGGCGTTATTTGCTCGCCCAAGGAAATCGCACTATTGCGCGCCGAACTTGACCCCGATTTCATCCTGATGGTTCCGGGTATCAGGCCCGCATGGGCGGCAGCAAACGATCAAAAACGTGTCATGACCCCGCATGAGGCGAAGGATGCGGGCGCGAGCTATCTTGTCATCGGCCGCCCGATCACCAAGGCAGCCAATCCGGCCGATGCGGCGCGCCGCATCGCCGAAGAACTGGCGTGAGCGTCGAGGTCAAAATCTGCGGCCTGCGCGACGCAGCGGCGTTGACTGCCGCGATCGATGGCGGTGCGCGTTACGTCGGTTTTGTGTTCTGCGAGGATTCGCGCCGCGCGGTGATGCCCGAACATGCGGCGGAATTGATCGCGCAAGTCCCGACCTCCATTACGTCCGTCGGTTTGTTCGTCGACCCGTCCGACGACGAACTTGTGCGCGTTCTGCGCCACGCGCGGCTGAACATGATCCAGCTTCACGGCAGCGAAACGCCGGAGCGCGTCGAGGCCGTCAAAAAGTTCACCGGGCTTCCGGTCATGAAAGCCCTCGGCATTGCCGTGCTGCCGGATATCGAAGCGGCGCGCCGGTACGAGTCCGTCGCCGACATGCTCCTGTTCGATGCCAAGCCGCTGCCGGGCGGGCCGAAAGGCGGCAACGGCATTGCTTTCGATTGGGGCTTGCTTGAAGGCGCGCGTTTTTCGAAGCCGTGGATGCTCGCGGGCGGCCTCGATGCAGGCAATATCGCCGAAGCTGTGGCCCTGTCGGGGGCACGCATTCTCGACGTCTCTTCCGGCGTCGAAGATGCCGAAAAGCGGAAATCCCCGTCAAAAATCAAGGCATTTCTCGCCAAAGCGCGGGGCTTGGAAACCTCTTATTAACCGGAACGGCGCGACAATGACAGAATGGCGGCAAAGTCCCGCCTTATGAGGGTTTTATGCGCGTCTGGGAATTCGAAGATAAAAGGGCGATGCCATCCGATCTTGTGCGCGAGCAGGATTTCATCCTGCGCGTCCGACGCATGCAACGCACCGGAACGCCATGCCTTGTCCTGAATTTCGTCCTCAACGCGGTGCCGCATCTGGCCAAAAGCCATGATGCACTCGAGGCCGTGCAGAAACAGCTGCAGGAATTCGCACGCGTGTCGAGCGGAACCTACTCCGAAATGTCGAACGGTGATGTCTTCATTGCGTGGGAAGGCGGCGCCGACGCCGAAGCGCTTTCGGCGAAAATCGTGGCCGCGATCCTGCCTGAACAGCCGGACGACATGTCCAAATTCCTCCTCACCTACCACATGCCGCGCGACTACACGGCGTTGCGCGAGCGCACCAACCATTATGTCGAGGTCGTGCGCGCTGCCGCCACCGTCGGCTCGGTCGAAGAGGAAGCCGCAGCCGCGCGCGGCCAGCTGACGGCGCGCAACGTCGACCGCGTCGAGCAGGTTCTGGAGGAAATCGACTTGCGCCATTACGGGCGCACGCAAAATATCTATCAGCGGCACGGCACGGAATGGCAGGTCGCGGGCGAAGAGTATTTCATCAGCTTCGGCGATCTGCACCGCGAGCGTTTCCCCAAGCTGGAATTCGTCTCGACCGAGCATCTTTTCCTCGCTCTGTGCGGCTTTCTCGACCAAAGGCTGCTGGCGATGCTGACTGCCAACTATGACACTATCGGCGGCAAGGCGATGAACCTCAACCTCGCGGTCAGCTCGATCGTCGGTTCCGTATTCGCGCAATTCGTCCGCCGGGTGCCGCGCGAACACCGCCCATTGATCGGATTCGAACTGCATCGCGGCGACCTGTTCCAGGATTTTTCGCTGACGCTCGGCGCGATGGACGTGCTCAAGCGCGAAGGGTTCCGCGTCGCGCTCGACAGCGTCACGCCGGACATGGTCAACTACGTCGATCTGGCGGCTTTCCCGGTCGACACGATCAAGATCAACGTTTCGCGCGACCGCGCTTTGCAGCTTGAAGACCGCGCCATCCGCCAGGGGCTCGAAAAGCTGCCACCCGAGAAGCTCGTCTTTTTCCGCTGCGACAACGAACGCGCCTTGACGACCGGCATCGACTTGGGCGTGAAGTATTTTCAGGGCTGGCTCATCGACGACAAGGCTTCCAGGAAAAGCTAGGAACCCCTTCGGCGAAAGTTTCCGGTTATACCTTCGTCGCCAGCGTGGCGAAAACATCCGCCGATCCGCCGTTCGCCGCCGTCGCCAGATAGGCCGCTGTTGCGCTCGCCATCGAGTAATGAGTCGGCGCCGTGCCGATCAGCATCGCATTGCCATAGGTTTGCGCCGACGCCGTGGTTTTATAAAGCGTCGAATAGGCGTTGCCGGAATAGATATAGAAGCCGTACAGGTTCGGCGCGGTCTTGGCTCCGTTCGCATAGGAGATTTTGACCGCATAGGTTCCCGGCTTGGCGCTCAGGCCGTTTTGCGTCGTCAGCGCGGTATAGGCCGCGCGCTGGGCGGGGGTGCCCTGGCTGTCGGCAAACAGATAGGTGCCGGTACGGTCGTAGAGCTGGACGCGCAGATCCGAACTTTGCGGGGAATTTTTGGCGTCGAAGCCGAATTTAAGATTGCTGCCGCTCTGCAGGGTGAAGCTGTAAAACTCGGAACTGTCGTCCGGGGTAAGCTGGCTGTAAAGCGCCAGTGCCGATTTATCCTGCATCAGCCAGCCGATATTGACGGCGCCCAGCGCTCCCGATCCGATAACGTTATAAGAAGTGCGTGAATAAAGCAGCGCCTTGGGATCGGCTGTTACCGATCCCGTCGACGAATTGTCGTAGGGCTGTGCCGCCACCTTGTTTTTGTAGACGACGGAGTAGGTCGAGCCCGAATAAAGCTGAAAGCTGTAGGGAACGGGTTTCGTGTTGTCGGCGCCGTCGGCATAGGTGACTTTGACGCTGTAATTGCCGGCCGAGGCCGTCAATCCCGTGCCGGACGTCAACGCGTTGAAATTGGTTTTCTGGTAGGCGTTGCCGCGGCTGTCGGCGACAAGGTTGCCGTTGGCGTCGTAAAGCTGGACTCGGGTCGAGGAGGAAAGCGATCCGGCGTCGAACGCCATCTTGATATTGTTTCCCGACGACAGCGAGAAATTATAATATTCCGACGTATCGCTGCCGGTCAGCGAACTCGAAACCTGAAGGCTCGTGCCCTGATTCTGCATCGTCGATATTGCCGCCGCGACTCCGCTTTGCGGCGTGGCGACCGCCGTATAGGTGTCCTCATTAAGGTTGAGGCCGCCTCCGAGCCATAAAGAATATTCGTATTGTTGCAGCGACGTGCCCAGATTGTCTGCGATAACGGCGCCGCTGCTGTCGTAAAGCTGGAAGCGGGTCGAAGCCTGGTCGACAAGATTGCCGAAACTTTCCGACAGCGAGGTCAGGTCGCCGGCCTGTGCGGTGAAGGTCGTCGAAACCGGGCTGCCCGCGGCTGTGCCTTTATCGCTGACGCTGACGATGGTGCCTTGTTCCGACAGGTTGCCGATATTGACGGCCTGCGACGAGGTTTCGTTTTTCGGGTGGCTCGTGGCCACGTTGAAAGTCGCCACGCTTGCCGTGGCGCCGACCGAAGCCGAGACGAGAGAATAGGTCATAGCTTACGCTCCAAGAGACTGACCCCTTTCAGCCTTGCCTCTTCTTTTCCCGAATCTATTCTAGCATCATCAGGGTTAACGGTAAATTAACCGCCGAACTTCGGCTGCAGCCCCGCTTTTCTCATAAAAAACCCGCTTATCCGTATGAAAAGCAACGGCACCTCCTACCTGCCGAACGTGAAGGCATAGGCCTGCAACCCAGGCCCGTCGGCAGTGAGCGTAAGGATACCATCCTTGACCGCAGGCTGGCTGACCAGTTCGTACAGCCTGTACCGGTCGACGGTCACGGTGCCGCCGGGCGCGTCTTTACCCGCATTATTGCCGATCGGCGTGCCGTTGAGTTTCAGCGTCGCCCTGATCGCGTGCCTCGTTTCGCTGCCGAGGACAAGGTAAACCTTGCCCGCCGTGAAATGGAGCCTGAGGCTCGCTCCCTTGCCGTCGGCGGTGATGTGTTTGCCGCCGACCGTCCACGTGCCATTCAAAGCCCATTGGTCGCGGTCGAGCGTCGCCGGGAAACGATAGTCATGGGCCGTATCGGGTGCGACCTCGCCATCGGCGAAACTACGCGCGCGGTCATAGCCGAGATAGGTTTCGGGCGTTTGAAACAGGCTCGCCACATCGGGATCGGGCGCGGCTTTCGCCGTCGGCGCAAGGCCCAGCAGCTTGCGGATTTCATCCTCGGTTTCGCTGTAGCCGCCTTCGCCGAAATGGCTGCCGACGACATGGCCGTCGCGGTCGATCAGGTAATGCGCGGGCCAGTATTCGTTGTGATAGTTTTTCCACGTCACGAAATTATTGTCCATCGCGACCGGATAGGTGATGCCGAATTTCTTGATCGCGGCGGCGACATTTCCGGGTTTGCCCTCGAACGGGAATTCGGGCGCATGGACGCCGACGACCACAAATCCATCGTTTGCGTATTTTTTATACCAGCTTTCGATATAGGGCAGGGTGCGGATGCAGTTGATGCAGGAATAAGTCCAGAAATCGACCAGCACGACTTTGCCTTTCAACTGCGCGAGCGTCAGCGGCTTGCTGTTGAACCAATGCGTGATCCCGGCAATCTCCGGCGCGGGCGGTGCGTCGTTCGTCATTTTAGCCCCCGGCATGTCGTTGGCTGTAACCGTTTGTATGGGGCTGGCTTGCGCGGGCCATACCACCCATTGCCCGATATTGAAGCCGGACAGGCCGAACAGGGCAAAAAGGACGATCACCGCGCCCATGCCGCGGCGGATCTCGGTCGCATGGCGCGCGAAGGCGCGGATGCGGTGCGCAAGCTGCTGCCCGAACAAGGCGATGGCCAGCATCGGAACCGCAGCGCCGATGCTGAAGGCCAGCAACGTTCCGACGACTTCGATATTGGTTTGCGCCTGAATGATTTGCAGTATGGCCGCCGCAAGAATGGGGCCGGCGCAAGGCGTCCAGACGCCGCCGATCAGCGCACCAACCAGCAAGCCGCCGCCGATGCCTTCGGCACGTTTGCCGCTGCTAAAATTTTCCGCTCCGCCTGCAAGTTTGTTGGTCAGCGCGGCGAAACGGCGTTCAAGCGGCGGAACGACCATCGTCAGGCCGAACAGAAGCAGCAAGGCGAAGGCCGCATATTGAATTTTGTCCTGCTGAATGCCTGCAACGGCCAGAATTTCGCGCGACAGCAAAGCGAAGGCAGTGAAGCTTGCGACAAACCCGCCGATAATCAGGAACGGACGTTTCCGGTCGCCGACGCTCGATGCGGCAAGAATAAACGGCAAGACAGGCAGGATGCAGGGCGAAAAAGCCAGCCCAAATCCTTCGGCGAGGGCCAAAACGCTATGTAAAGCAACGGCAGACATGGAAAAATCCTTTTTCGTTCAGGTTCTTCCCCTGTTTACGGACGAATGGGCGGACAGGTTACAGGCCTACCAATTTAATTTGCGCGGCAGCAGCCACCGCCCGAGGGCCCAAAGCGCGATCATCGGCAAACCATAAGCCACGACGATGAAAGTCGGGCTGTCGAGCGGGCAATGGATGGAATAACCGACAGCTGCCGCCGCGGCTGCCGCCAGCCCGGCCAGTCCGGCGCAGCGTTCGGGATCGGCAGGCGCATAACGGCGTATCAAACCGACAAATCCGGCCATTCCCGCCGAGCCGTAAATCGTGACGCTGATCAGACAGCATGGGAAGTTTGGCAACAGGAAGCCGCCAAGGATTGTGCGCGCATCGACCGTCGCCCATTCAATCGCGACGCAAATCGCAGCAAAGATGGCCAGCGCGGCCATCGGCCAGATTCTGCGCTTCGTCGCAAGCGGTTTGCTGGCGCGGTCGAGCGCGGCAAGGCTGACGACGGCCATCCATCCGAGCAAAAGCGTCTTCATCCAGAAGGAAGCGGGCGGATGCCCGGCGGCAAGCCCCGGCCTGAGGCCCAGAACGATAATCGTCGCAACGGCGGACAGAAGCGTGATGATGGCCGCCGCCAGCCCAAGCCGCATCGGGCGGCGCGGCGGCGCGGCCTGCGTCAGAATAGAGATAAGATCGTTCGTTTTCATGCCTACCCCGCCCTTGCCAGCTGCGACAGTTTTTGCAGCCCGCGATGCACGATGACCTTGATGTTGGACTCGCTAAGCCCATGGGCTGCGGCCAGTTCGCGCACCGACGCGCCTTCGACCCTGAGCGCATATATAATCTCGCCCGCAGGCGGCTTGAGCATCCCAAGCAGCTTGCGCAGGTCGAGCGCGATACCCGGCGCTTCCGGATTCGCGCCGTCGACAAGCTCCGGCATGCCTTCCTCGTCGAGCGAGACCGTCGCGCCCTTGATCCGGCGCAGATGGTCGATCAGCTTGTGCCGCGCCACCGCATTGACCCAGGCCAGAAGCGGCATATCGGCATCGTAGGTATGCAGCTTCAAATGGATTGCGAGCAGCGTATCCTGCGTAATATCCTCGACATAATGCTGCCCGCCCCAACGCCCGACGCGCGCCGCGACCATGCGCCGGATGACAGGCGCAAAGCCGGTCAGCAACTGTTTATAGGCATGCGCATCGCCGCCGCGCGCCCGCATGACCAACGCTCTTAAATCTGCGTTCAAATCTTCGCCTGTCGCTTCTCTGGTCATGGATACGGCGGGTGAATGAAAAAAGTTACGCCGGGCCTGTAACTTTGCCCGTCCGGCTTCGTAAGGGATAGCAGAAGGCAAAACCGCCTTCCAGTTAAACCCTCGACCTATGGAGAAAACATATGAAACCCTTCAAGAAACTGCCTATGGCAGCGCTGAGCTTGCCTTGCTGGCCGGCTATGCCTTTGTGCCCGCGCATGCCGACGATGCCATGATGATACATGACAGCGGCATGGCGATGAAAAAAGACGGCGCGATGAAAGACAGGGATGCGGCAATGAAAAAAGACGGCGCCAAGATGAAGCACGACGCCATGAAGAAAAAAGACGGCATGGCGAGAATGGACGGGGATGGCCAGGGCAAAATGGCCCATGACACGGACATGATGGACAAAGAATAAAGTTCCTGACGGCGGCGGTTGGGGACAGGACGAAATCTCCGCCTGCCGCCGTCCTTACTTTAAAGGGAGGATTTAAACAGCGTTCCAAGCCCTTGATGCGTCAATAATTCTCCCAGAACCGCCCAGGGGCGGAAACCGTCGATAATCGCCACGCCGCCGACGCCTTGCCGGACGACTTCGAATGCGCTTTCGACTTTCGGAACCATACCGCCGGAAATGATGCCCTCGGCGATCAGCCCTTCGGCCATTGGCTGGTCGATAACGGGGATGCGTTCCCGGTTGCGGTCAAGGACACCCTCGACATTGGTGACGAGGACAAGCCGCTTGGCCTTGATCGCGCTCGCGACCGCCATCGCGTAATCGTCGCCGTTGATGTTGTACAATCCATTGCCGCGCGCGGCGATGCCAAGCGAATGCAAAACGACGATCTTGTCTTGCGCGAGCGCGCGTTCGACCGGTTGCGCCGTCATGCCGACGGGCCGCCCGCTGCGGTTGTTCGCGTCGGCGGGGTCAAGGCCTTCCGCCTGCACAAGCGGCCGCATCTGCTTCGCCGCGATCATCAGCTTGTTTTTCGGGCACCCGGCTTCGATCAGCGCGTCGGCGACGAGCAGGTTCATCTTTTTCATGACGTCAGCCACGATCGCCATCGCCTTGAGCGAGGTAATGCGCCGCCCATCCGCGCCTTTCGCACTTTCTATATGCTTGTGGAGCAGCGCCTCGTCGATCTGCGGCCCGCCGCCATGGACGATGACGACGCGCACGCCGTTGGTGTTCAGGAACACGGCCTGCCGCGCAATTTTGGACAGGAACAGCTCGTCTTCGGCGATGCTGTTACCGCCGATCTTGACGACGATCGTGCGGCCCTGATAGGCGCGCAGTTCGGCCATGAATTCGGTGATGTGTTCGAGCGTGAGCGGGTTGGTCATAAGGAAGCTCCGGTTTTAACTTTGGCCAGGATGTCGCGGTAAATAGCGATGGTTTTCGCCGTCATGGACGCGGTTGTGAAATGCGCGCGGACATGGGCAATGGCGCGTTGCGCGAGCGCGTGGCGCTGTTCGAGCGAGAGGTTTAAAACGGTGTTTATGGCTTCCGCCAGCTCGGCTGCGTCGTCAGGCTCAACGAGCCACCCGGTTTCGCCGTGAATGACGGTTTCGCGCGCGCCGCCATGGTTGGTCGCGATGACGGGCGCGCCCATCGCCTGCGCTTCGACCACGGTACGGCCGAACCCTTCGGGCCGGGTCGAAGGCGTCACGACAAGATCGGCCAGCGCATAAGCCGCAGGCATGTCGCGGCAGGTGTCGAAGATCGCGATATTTTTGCTCAGCCCCGCGCGCTGAATGTCGCGCTCCAGCTCTTTGCCATAGGCGCTGTCCTTGCCGCCGCCGACGATGACGCAGGCGAAATCGCGCCGCTCCAGCTTTGCCAGCGCGGCAATCAGAACAGACTGGCCCTTCCAGCGCGTGATGCGGGCAGGGCACAGGATAACCGGCGTTCCGGGCGTCAGGTTCCATGTTTGCCGCAATGTTTTGACGCGCTGCGGATCGAGCGTGGCGGGATCGAACGCGCCTATATCGACGCCGCGCGGAACGACATGGAGGCTTGCGCGGTCGAGGCCGTAAGTTTCCGCCGCATGCCCGGCGACGAAATCCGAAATGGCGATGACGCGCGCGCCTTTGCCCATGACGGAATTATATTTTCTTTTAAGCGCGCTGGCCGAGCCATAGGCGTTGTGGAACGTCGTAACGAACGGCACGCGACAACGCGCGGCGGCAAAATAGGCGCTCCATGCCGGGGCGCGGCTGCGCGCATGGACGATGTCGATTTTGTGTTTGCGGATGATTTTGGCCAGCCGTCCGATATTGGAGGCCATCTTGAACGGATTTTTGGATTTGAGCGGCA
>JAGWKW010000257.1 GCA_028865155.1 Alphaproteobacteria bacterium | reverse complement strand
GCCAGACCGGCATATCGGCGGTGAATGTGTGGGTAAGGTCGATATGCCGCACAGTCTTTGCCGTCACGGTCTTTACCCTATCGTGCGCATCATCGCGTCGTGGTCGATGTCCGGCTGGTCGTTGTCGCCCGCGTCCGGCGCGGCGATAAAGCCTTCGCTTGCCGTATCTTCGGATTCGTTCGCGGCTTCGGGGGCGATGCCCTTGGCTTTCTGCTCGCGCGCGATGCGGCGTTGCGCGCGCTTGACCGCGGCTTCGAGATCGGCGGATTTGACGAGGCCCATCAGAACCGGGTTCTGCGGCTTGATGTTGGCGGCGTTCCAGTGCGTGCGCTCGCGCACCTTGTTGATCGTCTCCTTGGTCGTGCCGAGCAGGCGCGCGATCTGCGCGTCGAGCAGTTCCGGATGATTCTTGAGCAGATAGGAAATCGCGTCCGGCTTTTCGCCGCGCTTGCTGACCGGCGTGTAGCGCGCGCCCTTGGTGCGCGCGACGGGGGCGGGGAGATCGCTCCTGGTCATTTTCAGGCGGCCGCGCGGATCGTTTTCGCAGCGCTTGATTTCCTCGGCTGTCAGCTGGCCGTTAAAGACCGGGTCGAGCCCGACGATGCCGACCGCGACTTCGCCGTCGGCGATCGCTTGCACTTCGAGCTTGTGCAGGCCGCAGAATTCGGCGATCTGCTCGAACGTCAACGTCGTGTGTTCGACCAGCCACACGGCGGTCGCTTTGGGCATAAGGGGCAGGGCCATCTGGCGTCTCCTTCTTCTGTATATGGCGCGACTACTCTGCGGTGCGTTTGCTTCGCAAACTTTCCGCAACCGTGACTGCGCCGGAAAAAACAAAAATCCGTGCTCTTGCCGGCGGCTTGCGCCGCCGAACGATCTCCGCGAGCATATTGTGGGGATCGGTTAAAGCCTCGGGTTAGGAGACTTCGAGGGCTATCTTACCGATATGCGCGCCGGATTCCATCACTTTGTGGGCCTGCCCCGCATTTTTTAGCGGGAAGGCCTGAAAGACAACGGGTTTCAGCCTTCCGTCCATGACCCATGGCCATATTTTTTCTTCGATTCCGGCGATCAGCCGGGCCTTTTCGGCCTCATCCCGCCCGCGCAGGGTCGAGCCGGTTATGGTCAGCCTTTTGCGCATGACAAGCCCGACATCGACCTCCGCCCTGACGCCTTTTTGCGTGGCGATGCTGAGATGCCGCCCCCGCGGCGCAAGGACCGACAGGTTGCGCATGACATAATCGCCGCCGACCATGTCGAGGACGATATCGACGCCGCGCCCGTTCGTTACGGCTTTGACGGCTTCGGCGAAATCTGCCCCGTTGTAGTTGATCGCCGCGTCGGCGCCGAGCTTGCGGCAGGCGTCGCATTTTTCGTCGCTGCCCGCCGTCACGATGATGTCCGCGCCGTGAAGCTTGACCATCTGGATGGCGGTCGTGCCGATGCCGCTCGACCCGCCATGGACAAGGATTGTTTCGCGGGGCCGCAAATGCCCGTCTTCGAAGATATTCGCGTAAACGGTCACGACGGCTTCGGGCAGCAAGGCCGCTTCGGTCAAAGACAGGCTTTCGGGAACGGGCAGGCAATGGTTTTCGGGTGCGACGGCATATTCGGCGTAACCGCCGCCCGCCAGAAGCGTGCAAACTTTGTCGCCGGTTTCCCATCTCCGCACATTGGCGCCGTGCGCCGCGACGATGCCTGCGACTTCCATGCCGAGGATATCCGACGCGCCGGGCGGCGGCGGATATTTTCCTTTGCGTTGCAGAATATCGGCGCGGTTGACGCCTGCCGCCGCGACCTTGATCAAAACCTCGCCTTCGCCCGGTACAGGCATGGGGTGCGCGGCGATGCGCATGACCTCAGGCGGGCCGGAACCGTCGCAGATGATGGCGTGCATTTCTGTGGATAACATACCCCATCTTGTAGGCGGCAGCGGCGGCCAAATCAACCACGGCGAAGGGCATTGCTTTGATAAACATAAGAATTTTACGTTCGAAAAAGCCGGTTGCTCTTACCGCCTCTTTGCGGTTATCATCCGCCATCG
>JAGWKW010000256.1 GCA_028865155.1 Alphaproteobacteria bacterium | reverse complement strand
CTTATTCTTCTGCCCCGCGACAAGATCGGAAGCTTTACGGCGCTGACCATCGGCGCATTGATTTTCCTGAGCACGGCTTTCGGCGACACCATCCCCAACCTGCGCCATATCTGGCTGTCGCGCGAAATTGTCCAAGTGGCCGACAGCGTCGCCCCTTGCATGAAGAAACAGATCATTTCCGTCGGCTATCACGAACCGAGCCTCGTCTTCCTTGCCGGAACCGACACGATCCTTGCGCCCGACGGCGCGGCGGCGGCAAAAGCGCTGAAACAAAATACATGCCGCGTCGCCGTCATCGACGGCCACGATAAAAAACCGTTCCTCGCCGCGTTCGACGGCGTCACACAAAAACCGCAAGCGGCGGCCAAAGTCGGCGGCCTCAATTCCGGCCATGGCGCGGAAGCCCTTTTGACCCTTTACCGGATGCCGCCGAAATGAAAACGCCTACGGATAAAAAAAACCTGTTGATCGCTTTGGCCGCGGTCGCTTTCGTAGCGCTTGAAATCGCGCTTGTGCATTTCGCCGACAGGCCGATTGCGCTTTACACGCATGTGCTCGATAAAACGCATCATGGGTTGATCGATTTTTTCCGCACCTATACCAATCTCGGCAAATCGACCTGGTATTTGATCGTTTGCGGCGTCGTCACGATCTTCGCCGCGTTCCTGAGCCGCGCCAAGGACATGTCGCCGCCGCTGCGCCGCCTGACCGGCTATCTCGGCATTCGCGCCATGTTCGTCTTCGCCACCATCGCGCTTTCGGGCATCGTCGCCGATCTTTTGAAAATGACTATCGGCCGCGCGCGGCCCATCGAGCTTCTGACCCAGGGCATCTACGGCTTCACGCCTTTCACGCTGGCCGGATTCCGCTGGAACAGCATGCCCTCGGGCCACAGCACCACTGCCTTCGCGCTGGCCTTTTCTCTGGCCGTTCTTTTCCCCCGGCTGCGCATCGTGTGGCTTGCTTTCGGCCTGTTTTTGGGGTTGAGCCGGATCATGGTCGATGCCCATTACCTGTCCGACGTCCTGGCCGGGGCCTTGCTGGGCTGGCTGACCGTCCGGCTGTTCCTTAAATATGGGATGTTTCATGTCGAGCGGGTTATTTTTCCCATTGACAGACTGCCGCCCCGGCAGTAAACAGATCCCATGACCCGCAAGAAAGATACCGACACGCCCTCATGGGTACAGAATCTGCGCATGCTCATGGACGAGCAGGGCTACAACCCGCGCAGCCTGTCGCTGCGCGCGGGCCTCAACGCCACGGCGGTGCGCGACATGATCGAAGGCCGTTCGCGCTTTCCGCGCTACGACACGGTGCAGGCGCTGGCCGATGCGCTCGACACCACGCCCGCCCTTTTGATGAGCAGCCCCGACGCGGCGGCAGATATCCGCGCAGGCGGCGAGGCGTTCGGCCGGGATATCGAGCTTTTGACCGAAATCATTGCGCGCCTGCAGGAAACGGCCGCCGAAACCGGCCGCGAGCTGTCGCCGCGCGAATTCGCCGCGATGGCGGCAACGATCTATCGCCGCCTGCAGGAAAGCGGCGAAGCCGCGAACCGCAAGACACGCCTGACGGCGATCAAGCCGCAGATCCATGATTTGCTCGAATATGAAGGCTTGCGGAACAAAAAAGCCAAGTAAGCTCACCTGTTTATAAGTTTGCAGGTAACTTCTTGCCTCTTTTATGCAACTCATTGAAACAAATAGCTTTCGAGCTATTTTGGGCAAATTAGTTTCAGAATTGCACGCTAGACTGGCGGCATATAGGGACGAACTTTCAACCATGGATTGAAACGCAGGTTATTATGGCAAGCGATCAAGGCGAAAAAATCGTTTTTCTGGCGCGCGAGCTTCTGAATGCAGGCATGCAGGAAGACCCTGCCCCGAAAGCGCAAAAAACCCATATCACGATGTCGTTCAAGACCCTGTGCCTGACGACGATCCTCGCCGCGGCGGGCGGCTGCGGCGTGGCGACCATGGCCGCGCGCGCCAACGAACGCCCCTTGAACCGTTACGAAAAAACCGAGATCGATGCGCTTCTGTTTTATGCCGCC
>JAGWKW010000255.1 GCA_028865155.1 Alphaproteobacteria bacterium | reverse complement strand
TTTCAGTTCATTAGCATCGAAGCCGGTCAGTCCCAGATCGTAACCGAGTTCCTGCAAATCCTTGAATTCAAGCGCCAACAACTCGTTATCCCATTCCGCCCAATTGGCCGAACGATTGGCCAGCAATCGGAATGCCTTGATCTGCGCTTCCGTCAGATCATCGGCCAGCGCAACCGGCACTTCTGTTAAGCCGAGCTTCTGTGCGGCCTTGAGGCGCAAATGACCATCAACGACCGAGCCATCCGAACGGGCGACGATGGGAATCCGAAATCCAAATTCCTGAATAGCCGAGGCCATTTTATCGACAACCACATCGTTTTTGCGTGGGTTGCGTGCATAGGGAATGAGCCGTTCGAGCGGCCAATTCTCAACGGTCAGCATCCTGATACCCCCCCCCATTTCATTTTGGCCACGCGTGCGTAAAAGCCCAAAACGGTCGCACAATGAATTTTTAACCAAGATTAAACCCCCCGCCGGTTGTGCAGGCGGTTGTGACAGCCGCGATGTGTTGCGCGGAGGTTTGACGGATGATCCGATCCTCCTTCGCGCTTCTCGATCAGGTGGTGAGCCGTGTCGGCTCCTGACAGCCCACAGATGTGACAGATGCCGCCATCACGAGTGATCACCGACGCCGCCAGCTTGCGCCAGGCTTGCGTGCCGTAACTTTTATCAATCGCATCCCGACGCACGCGCTTGGCTGGCTGCCAACCAGGCGGCCGATGGACAGGCGGTTTCCAAGGCATGAGCTAGATCAGGCTGAGCTGCTCAGGTTCCCTCGATGGAGTGGAGAGCAGCAGCCGCGAGAGTGCGGAACGCATAAGCAGCAGCCAATGGGACAACCCCATTGCCGCAGAGCCGCAATCTGTCCACCCGATAGGCCATCCCATCAGCCATTCGACAAACGGCGGGTTTAAGGTGAGCGGGAACGCGCTCCCATTCGTCATGCTCCGAGGGGCCTGGCGGCCAAGCAGGCAATTCGTCTCCACATCCGCCGTCGCCGTCCCGTCCTTCCAGTCGCGCGTCGTCGGCGTCGCCCACGCCTCCACAAGTTCCGTCCGGTTCATCCCGCTCGACCGCTTGCCCGAACAGGCGCGCGGTGTCGGCCATGTCTTGCTGGCCTCCGTCAGGCTGATGCCGTGATCCGAGCTTGTGCTGCCCGGTTCCTGCGCTCGTGGCGTTGGCCATTGCGCTCTCGCTACCTGATAACGCCCGCCGCTTTTTGCCTTTGCCAGATCCTGCTTGGTGTAGGGGAATCCTTGCGGCTGAAGAACCGTCTCGGCAAGGCTCGGCGTGCGCAGGACGTTTCGTCCGTCCTTGCGGATCATCTTTTCCGGTGGCCGCGCGCGTTGCACCAGAGAATCCGTCGCTGTCGCCGTCGGCCACAAAGTTGTCTGTGCCGTGAGCGACCCGAAGCATCGATCCGTCCGGTCGCCGTTGCGCTTTATGAAACTGTCTTGCTTCTCGGTCGTTTCCTGCGCACGCGGAGTCAGCCAAAGTTGGGCGCTGACTTCCAGTCGTCCCTTCGGATTCCCAGCCAAAATCTCTCTGCGTGAAGCCTCGTTCGCCGAAGACACCCGCGCGGTAGGCCAGGATGAACAGTCGTTCGCGTTTGTGGGACGCGCCGACTTCTGCCGCTGTAAACAAGCCCGCCTTAACGCGGTAACCCATTGATCGAAGGTCATCATGGACTTGTTCGAAGCCCAATCGTAGATGTCCGCCGACATTTTCGAAGAAGCAGATCGGCGGTTTGATTGCACGGACGATGCGGGCGATGTGCGGCCAGAGGTGGCGCGGGTCTTTGTCGCCGAGCTTGCGCCCCGCGACGCTGAACGGCTGGCACGGATAGCCGCCATGGATGATATCCACCGCTTTGCGCCACGCTTTGCCGTCGAAGGATTTAACATCGTCCCAGAGAGGTGCGCGATCCAGGGCCGTGTTTTCCATCCGAGCCACGAGAGTGGCCGCGGCATAGGCGTCCCGCTCGACGTAACAAACAGTTCGATAGTTTGGGATGGCGATGTGAAGGCCGAGGTCGAGGCCGCCGACGCCCGCGCAGAGCGAGAT
>JAGWKW010000040.1 GCA_028865155.1 Alphaproteobacteria bacterium | reverse complement strand
CGAATTCCTGCCGCCGATCCCTGCCGGTCTGCCGCGCGAAGAAATGATGCAGCGTTTGCATGACGAACTGGAACCCGCCGCGCTGCGCCTTCAAAAAGAAGGCGCCTAGACAACGGATACGATCCACGACGCGAAACTGTAAAAGCCGAAAGCCGCCGACAGGATGACCCCGGCCTTCGTCCACACATAACGCTTCTTGCCATTATCCGAATAAAGCGGATTCTCGCACGACCGCCATGCGCCAACGCACCACCAGACAATCGAGGCAAGGCTCGCCAGCTGGTTCAAGCCGTCGGCCCAGAAAGGCGTCGGCACAAGCGGCGGGGCCGTGCCCTGAATGGAAGCATTGACCGACGTTTCGATATAGCCGCTTATCGTCGTATGGTTGAGCGCCAAGGTCACCCACAGCGCGAAAAACGACAAAGGCAATGTCAGCAGCCATTGCACGATAGCGCCGAGCCAGAAAGCACGACTGACGCTTTCGTCGCCGCGCCAATGGTCGATAAAATAATAGACGATGCGTTCCAGTTTCATTCCACCGCCGCCTTCGCCGCACCGTCGTGAAATTCGATGCGGATTTTATCGCCTTTTTTCGTTTGCCTGACGCTCGAAACGATACGGCCTTGCGCATCCTGAACCAACGCATAGCCGCGTCCCAGAACCGCATGCGGCGACAGATGGCCCAAGACGGTGCCGAGATTTTCGATCCGGTTGGCTTTGCGCGTGAAAAGCTCGCGCCACGCGAAATCCATCTTCTGCCCGGCATTCGTCAGCCTTTGCGCCGCAAGATGCAAAACATCGCGCGGATGGCGCAGCCGCGCCGAAATCTCGTTCACGCGCGATGCGCGGCGGTCGTAAAAACCGCGCCATGCCAGCGCGAGCCGTTCCGACCTTTCATCGAGCCGCTGCGCCAAAGGTTCGAGAAGGCGCGACGGTTCGCCAAGCGCGCGCTGGATAAGCCGCAAACGGTCTCGCCGATCCGCGACAAGGCGCGTCATCGCCTGAAGCAAACGCGCGCCGTCATCGGCGACCTGCGCCAGAAGGTCGGCGCGAACCGGAACGGCTTTCTCGGCGGCGGCTGTCGGCGTCGGCGCGCGCAGGTCGGAGGCATAATCGATCAAAGTCGTGTCGGTTTCATGCCCGACGGCGGAGATCAGCGGAATCGCACTTTCCGCCGCCGCGCGCACGACATTTTCTTCGTTGAACGGCATCAGATCCTCGACGCTGCCGCCGCCGCGCGCGACGATAAGCAGATCGGGCCGCCTGTCGTCCGGCAAGGCATTGAACCCGCGGATCGCCGCCGTAATTTGTTCCGCCGCGCCTTCGCCCTGCACCGCGACGGGCCACACCAGAACAGGGCGCGGAAAACGTTCGTCGAGCCGGTGCAGAATATCGCGGATGACCGCGCCGGTCGGCGAAGTCACGACGCCGATGCGTTTCGGCAGAAACGGCAAGGGCCGCTTGCGCGACGCATCGAACAGCCCTTCGGCGGCAAGTTTCTTTTTGCGCTCTTCGAGCATTTTAAGAAGCGCGCCCATGCCCGCGAGCGCCATCGCTTCGACCACAAGCTGGTATTTCGACTGGCCGGCAAAGGTCGTAAGCCGCCCGGTGCAAACGACTTCCATACCGATTTCGGGGCGCAAGCCAAGCCGCCCGACCTGCCCCTTCCAGCATACGCTTGCCAGCACGGCATTGCCCTCTTTCAGCGTCAGATACATATGGCCGCTCGAATGGAGTTTGCAGTCCGAAATCTCGCCGCGAATGCGGACATGGCCGAAAACATCCTCGACCGTCTTTTTGACGAGGTTCGAGATTTCCGCGACCCCGAATTCGGGCATGTTGCTTCCGGCGGGCGGCGCGTCGAACAGAGAGGATTGCGTTTTGGCTTCGGGCATGCTGATTCTATAGCGGTTTTCAGGAAGAAAGGCGAGGGGGCGCAGTCACGGTTGCGCCAGCCCGCAAGGCTGGCGCAGAGTAGTCGCGCCACAACAAAAGGATATAACGATGAAGGTTCTGGTCGTAGGTTCCGGCGGGCGCGAACACGCTTTATGCGCCGCTATCGCGCAATCGCCGCAATGCACCAAGCTGTATTGCGCGCCGGGCAATGCCGGAATCGCCGACACCGCCGAATGCCTGCCGGTCAAGGTCGACGACAAACAAGGCATCCTCGCCGCGTGCCGCGCACATAATATCGACTTCGTCGTCGTCGGCCCCGACGCGCAGCTCGAACAAGGTTTGGCCGACGATGTGCGCGAAGCCGGCATTCCCTGCTTCGGCCCCGGCCGCGCCGCGGCAGAGATCGAATGGTCGAAAGGCTTCATGAAGGATTTATGCGCGCGCACCGACGTGCCGACGGCGGCCTACAAACGCTTCACCGACGCCGATGCCGCGAAGGCTTATATCAAGACGCAAGGCGTACCGCTCGTCGTCAAGGCCGACGGGCTGGCCGCGGGCAAAGGCGTGACCGTCGCGCAAACGGTCGAGGAAGCGGTCGCAGCAGTCGAAGATGCGATGGTCGATCATATCTTCGGCAAGTCCGGCACGGAAGTCGTGATCGAGGAATTCATGGAAGGGCAGGAAGCGAGCTTCTTCGTCCTGTCCGACGGCAAGACGCATAAATTCTTCGCCACCGCCCAGGATCACAAACCCGTTTTCGACGGCGACAAAGGGCCGAATACGGGCGGCATGGGCGCCTATTCGCCCGCGCCGATTATCGACGATGCGATGCGCGACCGCATCATGCATGAGATTATCGAACCTGTTTTGAACGGCTTGCGCGACATGGGCCGTCCCTTCACCGGCGTTCTTTATGCCGGACTGATGATGACAAAAACAGGCCCGCGTGTGGTCGAGTTCAACGCGCGGTTCGGCGATCCGGAAACGCAGGTCATGCTGCCGCGCCTGAAATCGGATGCGCTTGCGCTGCTTTACGCCTGTGCGACGGACAGCCTCGACACGGCCGCCATCGAATGGCGCGACGAAGCCGCGCTGACCGTCATCCTCGCCACCAAAGGCTATCCGGGCGAATATAAAAAAGGCTCGGTCATTCGCGGCATCGATAAGGCCGAAGCCCTGCCCGGCGTCACGGTTTTCCACGCAGGAACCAGGCGCGCCGACAATAGCGATCTCACCGCCAATGGCGGGCGCGTCCTATGCGTGACCGCGCTGGCCTTAACCATCAAGGAAGCGCAGAAACGCGCTTATGAAGCCGTCGATCTGATCGACTGGCCGGAAGGATTTTGCCGCCGTGACATCGGCTGGCGCGCGGTAGAGACGTAAAAAAGAACGGGGGCGGAAACGCCCCCGTTCCATTTAGATGTGCCCCTATTACATTTTCTTGAGTTTAAGGACGACAAGGCTCGTCAGGATGCCCATCAGGATGAAATAGGTCAGGACAACCAGAAGCACGATCTTGTCATAACCAACCAGGTTCAAAAGCGTCACGATGGGAAGGCCGATCGCGAAAGTGCCGACCGTCAGGCCGAGCTTGATCCCGCCGCCGACATCCTTGGTTCCTGTCGATTTGATCAGCGTGTCGAAAATATAAGTCAGACCATAGCTGCTCGTCACGATCAGGATCAGCGACAGCACGTCGGTTTTCAGGAAATCGATGCCATGGCCTCCGACGACAACGCCGCCGAAGAAATGCGAGCCGAACCACAAATAGCCGACCAGCACCTGTAGCACCGTAACGGTTAGAACCGTGAATATGTTCGTCTTGCCCATGATAGCCTCCTCCATAAAAACGCAATGAAAAACCATTGCAGGAAGAAGCGTATCAAAACATGGTTGACACAGACTTAGGATTTGGCTGTGTGCAGCGCCATAATCGTCGCTGCGCCGCACATGGTGCGCTGCGTTATCGCAGATGCGAAATCACCGTCGCGATGCGAAAAAATCTTTGAGCATGTTTGCCGCGCGCTGCTCTTCCACGCCGCCGATAATTTCCGGCGCATGATGGCATGTAGGCTGCTCGAAAAAGCGCGGGCCATGTTCGACCGCGCCGCCTTTCGGATCGTAAGCCGCGAATACGACGCGGCGAACGCGCGCGAAACTGATCGCAGCCGCGCACATCGCGCAAGGCTCCAGCGTCACATACAAATCGCATTCCATCAGGCGCGGCGAACCGAGTTTTGCCGCCGCCGCGCGCAAAGCCAGAATTTCCGCGTGCGCAGTCGGATCGGCATCCTGTTCGGTGCGGTTTCCGGCCTGCGCCAGAACCTCGCCCGACGACGACACGACGACCGCGCCGACGGGGACTTCGCCCCGCACCGCTGCGTTTTCAGCCTCTTTGAGGGCGCTTTCCATGAAAGTATCAGGCATCTCGACATCTCCCCGATCTTTCTCTACGGTCCGTCCGCTTGAAAACCCGAAAAAGTTTTTCGTCGCCGTGATGAAAGAGCTTAATAAAGTTAAGCAGACGCGACCAAAAACTTTTTCGGGTTTTCAAGTTGACGGTGTATATATGCCGCGCATGGAAAAGAAAGACAACAAGGCAAAAACATATGAGGGCGAGCGCATCGCCAAGCGGCTGGCGCGCGCCGGCGTCTGCTCGCGCCGCGACGCTGAACGGCTGATCGCCGAAGGCCGCGTGGCCGTGGACGGCAAAAAGCTGATCTCGCCTGCTCTCAATGTTACCGAAAAAAACATCGTCACGGTCGACGGCAAACCCATCGACGCGCCCGAAGAAACGCGCATCTGGCGGTACCACAAACCGGCGGGCACGATCACGACGGCGCGCGACCCGCAAGGCCGCCCGACCGTGTTCGAAAAACTGCCGCCCGAAATGCCGAGGGTGGTCAGCGTCGGGCGGCTCGACTTCAATACCGAGGGCTTGCTGCTTTTGACCAATGACGGCGAGCTGGCGCGGCACATGGAATTGCCGCAAAACGCATGGCTGCGCCATTACCGGGTGCGCGTGCATGGCGCGATGGATGCGGATCGGCTTAAAAAACTCGCCGACGGCGTGACGATTTCCGGCATACGCTATGACGGCATCAAGGCCGAGATCGAGAAAAAGCAGAAAGCGGACGCATCAAATGTCTGGCTGTCGGTCACGATCCGCGAAGGCAAGAACCGCGAAGTCCGCAAGATCATGGAACATATGGGATTGCAGGTGACGCGGCTGATCCGCACCTCGTTCGGGCCGTTCCAGCTCGGCACCCTGCCGCGCGGCAATATCGAGGAAGTACCGCGCCGCGCCCTGAAAGATTCGCTGGGCGGCTTTTTCGCGCAAAGGAAAAAAGCCAAAAAATAAGGCTTTGCTTTTTGCCATTACGCTTATAGTTTCGGCTCTATAAGCAATGAACAAGCGATTTTAAGAATGTCTTATCCGCTCGATTACACCGATCTGGAGCTGTTCGACGATTTACACGAACAGATCGCGATATATAGGTCGCTTGCCCCGGCAACGGCGCAATATTTTTCGTTGCTCGATTATTTTGTGCATGACGAGCTGTTCTATAATTATCTTTCCGATAGAGGTGTAGAAAAACTTATGAAGCATCACCTCCATCTTGGCGATATCATCGATCTTTCATTGGAACAAAACCGCACTCTCTGTCATCTTTCGGAACGCGATATGCTTGCGCTTCATTTCATGCTTATGGATTTGGGGCTCGATTTCAAAACCGACACAAGCGCATGGCAAATCTATAGAAAAGATAAACCTCCTCATTTTTGCCTCAAGCCCCTTAAATATTTACCTGACTATTTTGCCGATCAGGTGCGTGCCCACTTCACTCGCTATCCTTCACCATCTTCTCCTGAGCCCAACTGAATGCGTATCGTCGGCGGCACATTGCGCGGGCGAAAAATCGAACCGCCCCTTTCGACCGTCACGCGGCCCATGATGGATCGCGTCCGGCAGGCTTTGTTCAACGTCCTCGAACATCGCGACTGGGGCAAAGGCATCGGCGATCTGTTCGACGAAGACACCCATGTCCTCGACGCTTTTTGCGGTACGGGCGCGCTGGCATTCGAAGCCGTCTCGCGCGGCGCGGGTCACGCAGCCCTGTTCGACCGCGATGCGCAGGCGCTGAAAATCGCGCGAGGCAATGCGGCGCATCTGGGCATCGAAGACAAATGCGCCATCTTCGCCGTCGACGCGACTAACCCGCCGCCTGCCCCACATCCAGCCAAACTGGTTTTCCTTGCCCCACCCTATCGCAAAAATCTTATTCCCGCTTCCTTTGCCGCGCTCGATACGGCCGGATGGATCGCGCCGCATGCCGTCATCGTCGCGGAAACGGCGAAAAACGAAACGCTCGAAACGCCGGAAGGCTGCGAGCTTGTCCTCGCACGCGGCTATGGCGAGCCGATGCTGCATTTTTTCAGGAGGTGGAATGACAACGTTACGTCCATTCGGCCCTAATATATGGCTTGCCGAAGGCCCTACCGTGTCCTTTTTCGGCTTTCCTTACTCAACGCGCATGGCCGCGATCAAATTATCGGACGGCGGCCTGTTTATATGGTCCCCTGTCGCCCTGTACGAAGAGCTGAAGCGCGAGATCGATGCACTCGGCCCCGTGCGTTTTCTCGTTTCGCCGAACAAGCTGCATCATCTGTATCTCGGCGCATGGAAAGCGGCCTATCCGGCTGCGCGCATGTTCGCTCCGCCCGGGCTGAGGCGCCGCCGCAAAGACCTCGCCTTCAATGGCGATTTGACCAACGCGCCCGATTCCGGATGGGCGGCGGACATCGATCAAGTCTTGATGCGCGGCAGCCTTTTCATGACCGAAGTCGTTTTCTTCCACCGCGCGAGCGGCACCGTCATCTTCACCGATCTAATCCAGAATTTCCCGTGCAGCTGGGCTAAAGGGTGGCGCGGCCTTGTCATGCGGCTCGACGGGCTGGTTGCACCCAACCCCGGCGCACCGAGGGAATGGCGTCTGAGCTTCTTGAACCGCCGCGCGGCGCGCGAAGCGCTACAGAAAATTCTGTCGTGGCCGATCGAACGCGTCATCATCGCACATGGCGATTTGCCGTCCGACAACGCTGCCGGGTTCGTGCGCAAGGCTTTCGGCTGGCTGCTTTAGTGCTTGCCTAAAATACTGTTGATGAAATCGCCGAGGCTTTCGACCGCCTGCCCCGCCACCGCGCCCGCGCCGTTGATCGCGCGCTGCAAAATATTGCCGCCGCCGCTCAGCGGCCGTTCGGGCAATCCCCGCTCGGCTTCCATCATATAATTATGCCACAGCTCCGCTGGAACCAGCCCGCCGGTCACATATTTCATCGGCGTATTGTCGTCGTTGCCCATCCACACCACGGTCGTGTAATCCGCCGTGAAGCCCGCGAACCACGCGTCGCGGTAATCGGACGTCGTTCCTGTCTTGCCCGCGACCGGACGCCCGCCGAGCGCAGCCTTTTTGCCGGTGCCGTCGGTCACGACGGATTGCATCATATTGATCAGCGTCGCATCGGCATTCGCATCGACGACCTGCGGCGGCGTCACTTCGGGATGGCGGTACAGAACCTGCCCCGAACGGCTGTCGATCTCCCGCACCGCATAGGGCGAGATCGCCTTGCCGCCCGACGCGATGGCGGCATAGGCGGTTGCGAGTTCGAGCGGCGAAACCTCGCTCGCCCCCAAAGCCAGCGCGGCATCGCGTTCGAGCGGCGAAGTGATGCCAAGGTCGCGCGCGGTCGAAACGACCTTGGCCGCGCCAACCCGCACGAACAAACGCACCGCCACGGTATTGATCGAATCCGCAAGCGCATGGCGCGCAGTCACCGGCCCTTGGAAATGTTTGTCGTAATCGACCGGCGAGTAATCGCCAACCGTGATCGGCTCATCCATCAGGATATCGTCAGGCTTCAGCCCGCCTTCGATGGCCGCAAGATAGACGATGGGCTTAAAGGACGATCCGGGCTGGCGCAAAGCTTGCGTCACGCGGTTGAACTGGCTCTCGCGGTAATTCCGCCCGCCGACCATCGCGCGCACCGCCCCGTCGGGCGCAAGCGTGACCAGCGCCGCCTGCGACACATGCCGCGCCTTGCCGTATTTGTTCAGCGTCGCGTCGATCTGCTTTTCCGCGTCACGCTCGAGCGGCAGGCTCAGCGTCGTTTTCACGACCATGTCGCGCTGGGTATCCTGCACCAACGGCCCGATCTGGTTGTATATCCAGTCGGCGAAATAATGCACCGCGCCGCCAGCCGATGTACTGTGTTCCGGCGGTGGTGCATAAGCGATTGCGGCGCGCCGCTGCGCCCTGGTGATATAGCCCTGCTCGACCATATCCTTCAAAACGATCTTGGCGCGCTCCATCGCCGCTTCGGGATTGTTCATCGGCGAATAGCGTGTCGGCGCGCGCAGCAGGCCCGCGATAATGGCGGCTTCGCGGATATTCAGCTCTGTCGCGCTTTTGTGGAAATAGGTATGCGCGGCGGCGTCGATGCCATAGGCGCCGCTGCCCAGATAAACGCGGTTCAGGTAGGCGGACAGGATCTGGTTCTTGGTATAGGTATGTTCGAGCCACAGCGCGAGCAGCATTTCCTGCACCTTGCGCTTGATCGTGCGCTGCGGCGACAGGAACAGGTTTTTGGCAAGCTGCTGCGTCAGGGTCGACCCGCCTTCCACCGTATGCCCGGCGATCAGGTCGCGCAGCGCGGCGCGCGCAATGCCGATGGGGTCGATGCCGAAATGGCGGTAGAAACGGCGGTCTTCGATGGCGATAACCGCTTCGGGCACATAGCGCGGCAGCTCGGCCACCGTGACATGCTTGCCGACGAAATCGCCGTAACGCGCGAACACGGTTTCGTCCGCAGCCTCGATAACCACCGACGGGCGGCGCGGCGGCTGGGTCGCGTCATGCACGTCCGGCAGGTCGAGTGCACAGTAACCGACATAAAGGACGGCGACGATCACGCCCCAGATCGCGCACAAAACGAAGGCATGCAGCAAAAAGCCGCCGAAGGTCCGGCCTTCGCTGTCGCGGCGGGAGGGTTTGCGGGACGAGGTCGTGCGTTTCTTCCGGGGTGCCATCGAATGCCTGAACGTTAACTAAAGGTCGAGAATGCAGACGAACAGCGAAAAAACAAGGATAAAAAGGAGGCGAAAATAAGGATTTACCCGCCGCCGCCCTTGACGAACGCGCGTTTTCCTTTAATTAGTAGCCTCTTGTGCGGGAAGATTTCCCGCGCGGTGTAACCTTTTTAGGCAACTTAATCAAAGGAGTCTTTCCATATCTCCCCCACCCTTTAGCCGCGGTCGCAACGAACCGCCCCGGCGCGAAAAAGACGACGGCCCCCGTGTCAACGGCGGCATCGTCGCCCGTCAAGTCCGCGTTGTTGACGCTGATGGCGAAATGCGCGGCGTCATGAGCGTCCGCGAAGCCATGGCCATAGCGGAAGAAGCCGGGCTTGACCTCGTCGAAATCTCGCCTAACGCCGAACCGCCCGTGTGCAAGGTTCTGGATTACGGCAAATACAAATACGAAATGCAGAAAAAAGCTGCCGAGGCGCGCAAGAAGCAGAAGGTCATCGAACTGAAAGAGATCAAGCTGCGCCCGACTATCGACGACCACGATTTCGGCATCAAGATGAAGGCCGCAACCGCGTTCCTGAAGGACGGCGACAAGGTCAAGGTCACGATGCGTTTCCGGGGCCGTGAAATGGCGCATCAGGAAATCGCGCATGACGTCTTCACCAAAGTGCGCGCCGAGCTCGACCCTTACGGCAAGGTCGAATCCGAGCCGAGCTTCGAAGGACGCCAGATGATCATGATCATGGCGGCGAAGTGACGAGCCGTGCTTGATTTTTTATGGCCGCAGGCCGGAAAAAATCAATCGCAAGGCCGTCATCCCGGCGCAAGCCGGGATCCACAGCCATAAGGAGCCTTCGCTATGGACAGCCGCGACCGCATCAAACCCGCCGAAGAACTGGCGGAGATCATCGCGGCAGAGAAAAAATCCGGAAAGAAAGTGGTCACGACCAATGGCGTGTACGACTTTTTGCATGCCGGGCACCTCGAATATCTCGAACAGGCGCGCGCGCTCGGCGACATGCTGGTGATCGCGCTCAACACCGACGCGTCGGTTCGGCGCATCAAGGGTCCGTCCCGACCGATCAACAACGAATGGG
>JAGWKW010000039.1 GCA_028865155.1 Alphaproteobacteria bacterium | reverse complement strand
TCGGCAGCACGAAACCCGCCGTCTTGCCCGTGCCGGTTTGCGCGACGGCCAAAAGGTCGCGCATCATCAGCACATGGGGGATGGCTTGTTCCTGGATCGGCGTGGGGTTTGTGTATCCGACATCCTGAATGGCTTTGAGAATGTCGTCGCTAAGCCCTAAATCGGCAAATGTGGTCACGTTTTCTGCAAACCTTCTTTATTTCTTGGCCTGCTTGTAGCAGAAAGGCGAGCATCTTTGCAAATAATTGCCAATCATAACCGCCTCTTCCGAATCCGACGATGACCGACCGCGCTTCTCTGCTTTTGATCCCCGGCCTGCTGTGTGATGCCGCGTTGTGGCAGAATCAGATTAGCGCATTGAAAAACATGGCAAATTATACGGTCGTAGACACGACGCGGCACGACGATATCAGGGCTATTGCCCGCGACGTTCTGGCGGCCGCGCCGCGCCGCTTTGCGCTGGCCGGGCTCTCGATGGGCGGTTATGTTGCGCTTGAAATCATGCGGCAGGCGCCGGAACGCGTGACACGGCTCGCGCTGCTCGACACCTCGGCGCGGCCGGATACGGAAGAACAGAAACATCGCCGTCGTTTGCTGCTGGTCATGGCGCAGGAAGGACGGTTCAAGGGCGTAACACCACGGTTGCTGCCGATGCTGATCCATCCGGATCACATCCACGATGTCGCGCTGACGACCATTATCATGGAGATGGCCGAACGCGTCGGGCGCGACGCTTTTTTCAACCAGCAGACTGCGATTTTGAACCGCACCGACAGCAGGCCGTATTTGAAAGACATCGCCTGCCCGACTCTGGTTCTCGGCGGCAGGCAGGATGCGATCACGCCGCCGGATATCGTGCAGGAAATCGCCAACGGCATTAAAGGCGCACGGCTTTCGATTATCGAGGAATGTGGCCATTTATCGACGCTGGAGCGGCCCGATGCGGTTAACGCGCTGATGAAGGAATGGCTTTCTGGAGGCACGAAAATCGGTTAGTCTTCGCTTTTTCCTGCTTTCCGGGGACGATCCATGACCGTTGTACAAAATTCCGCCTGGCGCTTCTGGCTTCTGATGCTTGCGGCGACCTTCGCCCTTTTGTGGCTGTTCGAACCGATCATCGGCCCGTTTTTGGCCGGTCTTGCCGTCGCCTATTTCCTCGAGCCGCTCGTCTCGAAGCTTGAGCGCCATAAAGTCGCGCGCTGGGCCGGTGCGCTGATCGTCCTGTCGGGCTTTCTTTTCGTCGTCGCGCTGATCCTCATTCTGGTCTGGCCCTTGATCAGCACCCAGGGCGCGGCTTTGCTGAACGCCCTGCCCAACTATGTCGCGAAAATCCGGCAAGAGTACCTGCCCTGGGCGCAGGACTGGCTTGCGCGCTTTTCGCCCGAAGATGTCGAGAAGATACGCGGCGCAGCCGCGCAAGGCGCCGGGGTCGCGGCGGGATGGGTCAGCCATACGGTGCAGAATATCGTGACCGGAAGCTTCGCCTTCATCGACGCGCTGGCGCTGTCGGTCCTGACACCCGTCACGGCGTTTCATGCCTTGCGCGACTGGAGCAAATTGACCCGCGCCATCGACAATCTGATCCCGCGCAAACACTATAAGATCATTCGCGAGCAAATGGCCGCCATCGACGCGACCTTATCCGGTTTCGTACGCGGACAGGCGATTGTCTGCGTCATTCTCGGCATCATCTACAGCTCCGGCCTTGCGCTAAACGGGCTTAAATACGGGGCCACCGTCGGGCTGGTCGCGGGCGTTCTGACCATCATTCCCTATGTCGGCACCGTATTCGGCTGGGTCACAAGCGTTATTCTCGCCGCCGTGCAATTCGAAGGCGACTGGCTGCGCATCGGCCTTGTCATCGCCGTGTTCGCCATCGGCCATTTCTTCGAGGCCTATATCCTGACGCCACGCTTCGTCGGAGAACGCGTCGGGTTGCATCCGCTTTGGGTATTGTTCGCCTTGATCGCGGGGTTGAAGCTTATGGGCTTTGTCGGCGTGCTGATCGCCGTGCCGGTCGCCGCCGTGATCGGCGTCCTTGTGCGCTTTGCCGTCACCCAGTACAGGGCGAGCGCACTTTACGAATAGATGGGCGTTATGCGTCAGATAGCTTTGCCTTTGCCCCATGAAACCGCCATGGGCGCGGACGATTTTCTCGTCACGCCCTGCAACCGCGATGCCGCGAAATGGATCGCGAAATGGCCCGACTGGCCCGCGCACGGGATGATCGTGACGGGTGCGGCAGGCAGCGGCAAGACGCATCTGCTCAATCTGTGGCTACGGCGCAGCAAGGGGCATGCGATCGGCCGCGATGAATTGACGTCTCCGGAAATGCTCGATCCTGCTTCGGCTTATGCGGTCGATAATGCCGATGGCATTGCAGGAGATGCGACAGCCGAGGAAGGGCTGTTCCATTTATACAATGCGGTCAAGGCGGCCAAAGGTTTTTTGCTTCTGACGATGACGCGGGGCGCGGGGCAGGCGGAGTTCGCCCTGCCCGATCTGCGTTCGCGGCTTTTGACGCTGCCCTCGGCCGCGCTCGGCGCACCCGACGACGCGCTGCTCGAAGCCCTGATCGTCAAGCAGTTCCGCGACCGGCAGGTCACGCCCGATGTGGGAGTCGTACCCTATCTTGCCGCGCGGATCGCGCGCGATGCTGCCGCTATCCGCGACTTGGTCGAACGAATCGACCGCGCGTCGCTGGCTTCGGGGCGTAAAATCAGCATCGTGCTTGCGCGCGCAATTCTGGACGAAATAAATATGGAGAGTAAAGATGAATGAAGTGACATTTCCCGTCGCGTTGGGGCTCGGTTCCAATATTGGCGACCGGTACGCTGCGTTGCGCGGCGCGATCGAAGGTTTGCGGCCCTATATCGCCATAGATGCGCTGTCGCCCGCCTATGAAACCGCGCCCGCCTATGTCACCGACCAACCGCGTTTCTTGAATGCCGCACTGACCGGAACGACGAAGCTGGCGCCGTTCGCGCTTTTGCGCCTGGTCAAAGATTTGGAAAGTTCGCTGGGCCGCCAGCCCTCGTTCCGCAACGGCCCGCGCATGATCGATATCGATATTCTGTTCTATGGCGACGAGACCGTGCATATCCCCGAACTGACCATTCCCCATGCGAGCATGGCGGAGCGCGATTTCGTCCTGTGCCCGCTCAACGACATCGCGCCGCAATGGAGACACCCGGGAACCGGCGCGACGGTGGCGGAGATGTTCGCGCGGCTGGCGGAAAATTCCGCCGTGCGAATGGACGAAGCGCTGTGAGCGCCGCGCCCCTTATCATGGGCATCGTGAATGTCACGCCGGATTCCTTTTCCGGCGACGGGTTGGCGGGCGACGGCTATGTGTCCCGCGCGGTCGCGCAGGCCGAGCGCATGGCGCAGGACGGCGCGGATATGCTGGATATAGGCGGCGAAAGCTCGCGCCCCGGCGCCGACCCCGTTCCCGTCGCCGAGGAAATCCGCCGCGTCGTTCCCGTGATCGCGGCAATCGCGGCCAAGCTATCGCTGCCCATTGCCGTCGATACGACCAAGCCGGAAGTGGCCGAGGCTGCGCTGCAAGCGGGGGCGAGCATCGTCAACGATGTGCGGGCCTTGATCGCCGCGCACATGTCCGACGTCGCAGCACAGCACGGCGCAAAAGTGGTTTTGATGCACAACCGCAGCAAACCTTATGGCGTGATCCGCGACGGCAGGATCGGCGGGCAATATGACGCGCCCGTCTATACCGACGTGGTGCAGGAGGTCGCCGATAGCCTTGCCGCCCGCGCCGAATGCGCGATGAAGGCGGGCGTCGCGCGCGAAAAAATCATCCTCGATCCCGGCATCGGTTTCGGCAAGAACGTGGCGCAAAACCTTGCCCTGATCGCGCATCTCGACCGCATCAAGGCTTTTGGCTTTCCGGTTTTGATGGGCGTATCGCGCAAATCCTTCATCGGACAGGTTCTCGATGTGCCTGTCGAGGACAGGCTGGAAGGCACCACCGCCTGCGTCGCCGCCTGCGTGCTGCGCGGCGCGGATATCCTGCGCGTCCACGACGTGCGTTTCATGGCACGGGTCGCGAAAATGGCGGCGGCGATACGCGACGCATGAGCGGATACGATATAAAGACATCGGATTTTGCGTTCGACCTGCCGCCGAGCCGTATCGCGCAGCAGGCCGTGGAGCCGCGCGATCATGCGCGGCTTCTGCGCGTGACGGGGTTCGCGCTTGCCGATCATTATGTTTACGATTTGCCCGACCTTTTGCGCGCAGGCGACTTGCTGGTCATGAACGACACGCGCGTGATCCCGGCGCGGCTGTATGGGCAACGCGGTCTGGTTCGAGTCGAAGCTCTGCTGCACAAAAAAACGGGCGTCGGGGAATGGCTTGCTTTCGCGCGGCCCGGCAAACGGCTGCACGCCGGAGATCGAATTGTTTTCGGCGAGGATTTGTCTGCGACGGTGATGGAAAAACGCGAAGGCGGGGAGGTAATGCTGCGTTTCGACGTTGATGAAGCCAAATTTTTTCCGCTGCTGCAGCGTTATGGCGAGCCGCCCTTGCCGCCCTATATCAAGCGCGACAAGGGCGCGGCGAAAGCGGACACCGAACGGTATCAAACGGTCTATGCCGTGCGCGACGGGGCGGTCGCCGCGCCGACGGCAGGCCTGCACTTTACGCCCGAGCTTTTGCAAAAACTGCGCGACAAAGGCGTCGAAACCGCGACCGTCACGCTTCATGTCGGCGCGGGCACTTTTCTTCCGGTCAAGGTCGAAAATATCAAGAACCATGTCATGCATGCCGAATGGGGCGAGATTTCCCCTGCAACCGCGGCCACGATCAACAAGGCGCGCGCGGAAAAGCGGCGTGTGATCGCAGTCGGCACGACAAGCCTGCGCGTCCTTGAAAGCGCGGCGAACGAGACGGGCCATGTCCGGCCTTTTTCCGAAGAAACCTCGATTTTCATAGCGCCGGGCTATAAATTCCGCGCGACGGATGCGCTTTTGACCAATTTCCATTTGCCGGAATCGACGCTTTTTATGCTCGTCTCGGCGTTTATGGGGCTGGAGCGGATGCGCGAGGCTTACAGGCACGCCATAGAAAAGTCATACCGTTTTTATTCCTATGGCGATGCAAGTTTATTGGAAAGAGCATGACGGGTTTCGCATTCGACATTTTTGCAACCGACGGCAAGGCGCGGCGCGGGCGCGTGACGACCGCGCATGGAACGTTCGAAACGCCCGGCTTCATGGCGACCGCGACGGGCGCGACGGTCAAGGCGATGACGGCGGACGCCGTGCGCGCGACGGGCGCGGAACTGGCTATCTGCAATACCTACCACCTGATGCTGCGTCCTACGGCGGAACGGGTTGCCGCGCTGGGCGGACTTCATAAATTCATGGACTGGCCCGGGCCTATCGTCACGGATTCGGGCGGATTTCAGGTCATGTCTCTGTCGAAATTGCGCAAGATCAGCGAAAAAGGCGTTACCTTCCGTTCCCACATCGACGGCGCGGCTTACGAGCTGACGCCCGAACGGTCGATGAAGATTCAAAATCTTCTCGACAGCGATATCACGATGGCTTTCGACGAATGCACGCCGCACCCGGCGACGCACGACGAAGCAGCACAATCCATGCGCATGTCGATGCGCTGGGCCGAGCGTTGCGTCGCCGCATTCGAACGCCGTCCGGGTTACGCCCTGTTCGGCATCAATCAGGGTAGCACCTATCCGGATTTGCGGCACGAGTCGGCCGAAAAGCTTAATGCCCTTCCCCTCGACGGGTATGGCATTGGCGGGCTTGCGGTCGGCGAAGGGCAGGAAATTATGTTCGCGACGCTCAACGAAACGGTGCCTGCGCTGAAGCCCGAAAAGCCGCGCTATCTGATGGGCGTCGGCAAGCCCGATGATATTGTCGGCGCAGTCATGCGCGGCGTCGATATGTTCGACTGCGTCATGCCGACGCGGTCGGGCCGCACCGGGCAGGCTTTCACGCGGCGCGGCACGGTCAATATCCGCAACGCGCGGCATCTGGACGATCCGCGCCCGCTTGACGAAACATGCGGCTGCGTCGCCTGCACGCGCCACAGCCGCGCCTACCTGCATCACCTGTTCCGCGCCGAGGAAATGCTGGGGCCGATGTTGCTGACGGCGCATAATGTGCAATACTATCAGGATCTGATGGGCGGGCTTCGGCGCGCGATTGAGGACAAGCGCCTTGAGGATTTCGCAGCCACCTTTGCGGCGGATCAAGCGCGCGGAGATATTGACGCCTTATGAAGAAATTGTTGCTTATCCTTGTGGCCACCGCTGTGATCTGCCCCGCGGCGCATGCGGAACAGAAGCTGGGCTCCAGCACGCATTTGCCGCTGCCGCGCTTTACCTCGCTGCGCGAAGACAAAGTCAATATGCGCACGGGGCCGGGCATGCGCTATCCGATCGCGTGGGTTTACATCAAGCTCGGTTTGCCGGTCGAGGTGATCGCCGAATATGACGTGTGGCGGCGCATCCGCGACTCCGACGGCGACGAAGGCTGGGTCAACAAGATCGAACTAACGGGGATACGCACCGCAATCGTGACCGGCGGCGCGCACGATTTACGCAGCGACAGAAACGATTTATCCCAACCGGTCGCGCATCTGGAGAACGGTGCCGTCGGGCGGCTCGAATCCTGCGGCAAAGTGTGGTGCGCGCTTAAATTCGGGGATAATGAAGGCTTTCTGCCCAAGGGCGATTTCTGGGGCGCGTTCCCGGACGAAACGTTCGACTGATTATTCGCCCTCGTCGGGGTGATAGGACGCACATAGCGACCCGCCGCCCGGCAACGGCATGCGGCCTGAACATTCGGTCGGTTCCCAACCGCGTTCGCGCATACATTCGGTTACGACGAGGCTTGGCTGCTGTACGCACTGGCCGTCTTCGTCGGGTGTCACCGTCACGCTGGTCTGGGCCAGACGCTGTTTGTCCGCCGAAAATTTTATGATGTCACTGCGGGTCGCGTTGGCCGGATAGATGCCGCAATGGCATTGGCCGAGATCGAAAGCCAGTTTCTTCTGCAGCTGGTCGGAGGGCATGAGCAGATTGGGCTCGCTGATCGGGCGCCAGAATTGCGCGACGGTCGGCTGCTCGCAAGCGGCCAGAAGGCAAAGCAGCGGAACGACAATCAGGAAACGGCGCATGGAAAACTCC
The DNA here is from genome assembly GCA_028865155.1 of Alphaproteobacteria bacterium. GTDB lineage: Bacteria > Pseudomonadota > Alphaproteobacteria > UBA9219 > UBA9219 > CAIXLI01. Next base: position 2,907 of record JAGWKW010000039.1, on the reverse strand, counting down.
TTCGGACAATGCGCGCCTATCATTGGCGATTCTTGAAGATAAGGCAACTGTTTAGCTTAAATCCGGCGGCGTTGCGGCGGCCCATAATGCCTGCCAATCGAAAAAAGGCGGCAAAAGCGATTCGGACTGCATATGTCCGGCCAAAGCCGGGATCGGCGCAAAACACGGGATATGGCGGAAAAGCCGGTTCGTCGTTCGCCGTTCCGAACCCAAACGGCGTTTTTTTCGGTTGCCGACGAATTTTGTGTTTTCGAAATAATCCCAGTAATCGCGGACGATATGGCCGTGCAGAAAAAGCTGGTGCGTCGCGTCGCTGACCGTGCGCCAATGGCGGAACGGGCTGAGGACGAGATAGGAGGGGTAATAGGATGTATCGTAAAGACAGCCATGCTCTTGCGGATGAAGCACCAGATGGCGGCGCGTAAGCGCGGCGACTTGCCGGTAGAACGCCCACATTTCGTAGATAGCGCGCGGGTCGTGCAGATAATCGTCTTCGCAGAAATAGTAAAGCGCGTCGTCACCGCGCGACAGCGAGAATTGCTCGTGCAGCGACGCGCCCTGCCCGCGCTGCGCAGTAGTTTGAATTTTCCACGGACATTCAAACTTTCTCGCCAGCCCCGTCAACCGTGCGAGCCGCGCCGGATCGGAATGATCGTCGAGCAGCAGCAGCTCGATTTTGGGCGCCGGGCTTTCTTTCAACGCCGCATTGACGCTGACGATCAGCGAATGAAAACAGCATTCGACCATCTCGCTTAACGGCGCCTGCGTCAGGCGGTTTTGCGCTTTCATATCGCGTTCGGGAGACAGGCAGGTACGGAAAATGATTTTCAGCGTATCGAGATTGCTGCCGAACTTCCGACTGCCATCATTATCGAAATTTTTGCGCACGCGATCGAGAAAAGGCAGCGACGACGCGCCCTTGAGCGGCAAAAAACTGTAAGACGGGCGGCGACGCACGTCGTAACCCAAAGGCCGCAAAACCGCGCGGAGCAGGCGCATTGCCTCGTTCATGTCTCGAACCTTTCCTTCACAGGAGCCCCAAAGCCTTGAAACTTGCGGTTTCGGCATGGCCGATAATCAGATGGTCGTGCACCGCGATGCCGAGCGGCGCGCAGGCCGCGACGATGGCCTGCGTCATCGCAATATCGTCCCTGGAGGGCGCCGGGTCGCCGCTCGGGTGGTTATGGACGAGGACGATCGCGCCCGCGCCGATTTCGAGCGCGCGGCGCACCACCTCGCGCGGATAGACGGGCGTGTGATCGAGCGTGCCGCGTTGCTGAACCTCTTCGCCGATCAGGCGGTTTTTGCGGTCGAGGAACAAAAGGCGGAACTGCTCGACTGTCTCATGCGCCATGGCCATGCGGCAGTAATCGACGATGCGCTGCCAGTTGTTGAGCAGCGCGCCGCCGATGATCGCCTTTTTCTGCGCGCGCAGCGCAATCGCGCCCGCGACCAGAAGCGTCGAGGCGGCGCTTTCGCTCAGGCCGAATTGCAGCAACCGTTCGGGTGGCGCATTGACGAGCGTCCATAAAGTTTTGAATTCTGCCAGCAGCGCCTTGGCCAAAGGCTTGACGTCGCGGCGCGGGATGGCCGCGAACAACAGGGCTTCGAGCAGTTCGTAATCCTGCAAAGCGTCGGGCCCGGCCTGCAAAAGCCGTTCGCGCAGGCGCTGCCGGTGGCCGTGATAATGCGGCGTATCCTGCGGCGCTGATGCGGGTTTTCCCATGCCTAGACTGATAACGCGGCAAGCCTCTCATTGGCAAGAAGCAGAAGCGCGAGATCGGCCCCGCCTGCCGCGCGGCCTTCGGCCAGCAAGGCGTCATAGGCGTCGAGCGCAGACCCGTTACGCGCCGCCCATGCCTCGATCGTTAGCTTTTTCTTGCCGCCCTGTTTGGCCGCGAACTGTGCTATCAGGCGACGATGATGCGCCATCAGCTCGTCGGTGGCGCGAGAAACGGCTTCACACTGCCACGCGGTTTGCGGCGCCGGGCTTTGCAGATGGCGCAGCCAGCCGATATCGAACCGTTTGGCAAGCCCGAAGAACAGCCCGGCAAGGTCGGCAATGCCGGTTCTCGTCTTAGCGGCAAGCGCAGTCAGGTCGAGCGCGTCGGTCAGTGCAGGCAGATAGGCCGCGCGGCGGGCAAGCTCTTCGGGCACGCCCTGATCACGCAGCGCCGCCCTGAGCGCGGCGACAGGGCCGTTGACCTTATCGCCGTGACGGGACAGCCAGTCGCGTAAGGCCGCCTGGCCTTTGCGCTGGATGGCGATGCTTTGCTTTAAATCCCCCAGCGCGGCCTTGTCGGCAACGAACCGCTCAATCGCCGCCGCGAGCGCGGCACAGACCGTCAGATCCATGCGGGTTTGCGCGGCAGCGGGAATTTTGTTGTCGAGCGTTTCGATCTTCGCCCACAAATCGGGCAGGCCGAACGCTTCGCGCGCGAGCAGATAGGCCCGCGCCACCGCGTCGGCCGACGGGTGCGCTGCAACCGTCAGGATGATCTGCATCCCGGCGCGGTTGACCATGTCGTTGGCGACGACCGTCGCCGCAATTTCCCGGCGCAGCCGGTGCTTGGCGATATCGCCTGCATATTTTTCGCGTACGGCTTTGGGAAAATAGTCCGTGATGTCGTCGTGAAGCGCGGCATCATCTGGCAGAGAGGAGTCGAGAATTTTTTGATAGAGCCAGATTTTGGCGTAGGACAACAGCACTGCCAGTTCGGGCCGCGTCAGCCCCTTGCCGAGCTTTTGACGGTCGGCAATTTCGGCATCGTCAGGCAGATATTCGACCGCGCGGTTCAAAAGCCCGGTTTTTTCGAGCATCTGAATACAGCGCGCATGGGCAGGGAGAATCTCGGCCGCCTGCGCCTCGGCCAGCGACAGCGCCTGCGTCTGCAGGTAATTGTCGCG
>JAGWKW010000254.1 GCA_028865155.1 Alphaproteobacteria bacterium | reverse complement strand
CGCAAATCCCCGCGGTTTTAAGTGAAAGTATGGTTTGAAAAAGTCCGGGTTAAGCTTGTTGCAGGGCACCTCCAGAACGCCATTTCTGCCGATGCGCTCGTCAGGACGGAGCGGGCAGTACTCTTGACCGATAATGTTGCCTTCCATATCGGTTTCGGCGCAAAGCGGAGCCATACGCTTTATGCAATAATAAACGGGTCTGGCGGTTTCGTTCGAAGTATACCCAGCTTCTGTATGATCGTGGCCGGTTTGCGCAAGAGTCGAACATGCGGTAAGCGCTGTGCCAGCAGCGCCAAAGGCAAGCATGGCCCCGCCGACGATTTTCGTCGCCCGGCGGCCGCCGATGGGAAAATTCAGGGTCGTTTTTCTGCGCAAATCAAGACATCTATTACATATTTTTGATGGTGTAAGTGTACCATGATTTTCTGCCTTGTCGGCAGGCGAAATTATTTGCATCCGTGTAATTCCGATCCCCTCAATGGTATGAGGTGTTTATATAGAAAAGTTTCGTGTTTTTTCGACTCGGTTTTCCCGCGCATCTTGCTATAAAAGCGGCGGAAGGTTGGCGCGGGCGCATCCGGATGCCAACCCGGTCAGGGCCGAAAGGCAGCAGCCGTAACATTTTCGACGCGGGTCGTGTCCAGCCTTCCACCTTAGTTTCCCCGAAGTTTTTGAACCATGCCCGCCACGCCCGAACAGCTTTTCGCCTTTCTGGACGAACTCGGCATCGCCCACGAAACCGTCGAGCACCCGCCCGTCTTCACGGTCGAGGAAGCGCGCACCTGGGATCACAAAATTCCCGGCCTGCCGTGCAAGAACTTGTTTCTGAAGGACAAGAAGGGCGCTTTGTGGCTTGTCGTCATGCCTGCCGAAAAACGCGCCGATCTGGCCGCGCTCGCGCGCCGGGCGGGGGCGGGAAAATTTTCGTTCGGCAAGCCTGACCTGCTGTTGGAAAAACTCGGCATCGCACCCGGTTCCGTCACGCCTTTCGCGCTCATGAACAACGCAGACAAAGACATCGCCGTCGTTCTGGACGAGGAAATGATGCGCAGCGAAACGGTCAATTACCACCCGTTGCACAACGCCGCCTCGACCGCGATCAAATCGGCGGATCTGCTCGCTTTTCTGCGCGCGCTCGACCGCGAACCCGTGATCCTCGATTGCGGCGCATAAAAAAGCGGAGGCTTTCGCCTCCGCTTTTCGTCTTCCGAAAATCCGCGTTTAACGCGAATAGAATTCGATGACTAGGTTCGGTTCCATCTGCACCGGATAAGGCACATCCGACATTGCGGGCGTACGGACGAAGGTGCCTTTCATTTCCTTGGCGTCGACGGTCATGTAATCGGGCACGTCGCGCTCGGCGAGTTCCGAAGCCGCCATGACGCTGGCGAACTGCTTGGCCTTGCCGCGCACTTCGATCACGTCGCCGTCTTTGACCTGATAGGACGGGATGTTGACCTTCTTGCCGTTGACCAGCAAATGGCCGTGGCTGACCAGCTGGCGCGCGCCGAAAACGGTGGCGGCGAATTTCATGCGATAGACGACGGCATCGAGGCGCTTTTCCAGAAGCTGGATCAGGATTTCGCCATTGTTGCCCTTGCGGCGCATCGCTTCCTGGTAATAGCGGCGGAACTGGCGCTCGCCGACATTGCCGTAATAGCCGCGCAGCTTCTGCTTGGCATTCAGTTGGGTGCCGTAGTCGGAAAGCTTGTGGCGCGCCTGCCCGTGCTGGCCGGGGCGGTAATCGCGCTTGTTCAAGGGGCTTTTGGGCCGGCCCCACAGATTGACGCCGAGGCGGCGGTCGATTTTATGCTTGGCTTCAAGACGCTTGGTCATTGTTCTCAGTCCTTTTTCATTGTTGTCCCGATAGTTTTCAGGCCGAGCCTGAAACGGGAAACCGCGCATAGGCGATATCCGCTTTTTCGGGAATGGAGGGGCTTATAGGCGAAAAAAGCCGCAAGAGTCAAACAGGTTCAAGCCGTTTTGGCAGAAATTAACCCCCTAAATGCGGCTTTTGGCGGTATTCTTCGCCCTGCATCTCCATCAGGCGGCTTATGGTGCGTTGAAAGGGTATATTCAGTTCCCCGGCCG
>JAGWKW010000253.1 GCA_028865155.1 Alphaproteobacteria bacterium | reverse complement strand
CCAACACGCCGTCCGATTTCGACTACAAGCTTGCCCTGACCGCTCAGCCTTTGAGCCGGAGCGAATTCATTTCCGCCTGCCGCCAGACCGATATCGTGTTTCCGGCCATCCATGGCACATTCGGCGAAGACGGCGCGTTGCAGGAACTGCTCGAAGCGCACGACATTCCCTTCGTCGGGTCGCCTTCCTCCGCCTGCCGCCTCATGTTCGACAAGGCCGTGGCCAACGCGCATCTGGCACGGCACGGTTTCGCCACGCTGCCGAATTGCCGTATCGATGCCGCCGAACCGCCGGAGGCGCGGCTTGCCGCTCTCGAAATCTTCTTCAAATCCCATCATGTCGGCAAAGCGGTCGTGAAACCCTCCGCTGGCGGGTCGAGCCTTGGCGTTGCCACGGCCGAAACCCCGGCCGAAGCTGCGATCCGCGTTCAGGATATTTTCGACCAGAAGCATGGCGCGCAGGCGCTGATCGAACCTTACTGCGAAGGCCGAGAATTCACGGTCGTCGTGCTGCAAAACCCCGAATGCGATCCCGTCGCGCTGGTCCCGACAGAAATCGAGCTGATCGGCGGCGATCTGTTCACCTTCCGCCACAAATATCTGCCGACCTGCCATGTCGAATATCATTGTCCGCCGCGCTTCTCGGACGAAATCATCGCACGCATCCAGAAAGCCGCCGAAGTGCTGTTCTCGTTCTTCGGCATGCGCGATTTCTCGCGCCTCGACGGGTGGCTGCTCGATGACGGGCGCGTGATCTTCTCGGACTTCAATCCGATTTCGGGCATGGAGCAAAACAGCTATCTGTTCATCCAAGGCAGCCGCGCCGGGCTGACCCATGGCGATATGCTGCGCTATATCGTCACGCGCGCAGCCGAACGCCACGGCATCGCGCATCACGTCAACCCCGTTCTCAAACGGCAAGATGCCAAGCAGGTGCGCGTCCTGTTCGGAGGCACGACGGCGGAACGGCAGGTTTCGCTGATGTCGGGAACCAATGTCTGGCTCAAGCTTCTGCATACGGCGGATTACGCGCCCGCGCCTTACATCCTTGGCGCGGAAAATGAAGTCTGGCAACTGCCATACAGCTTCACGCTCAACCATACGGTCGAGGAAATCCTGACCCGTTGCGCCGAGGCTGAAAGCATCGTCGCGCGGCTCAAACTTCTGGTGCCGCCGTTGCGGCAAAAGCTGGAACTCCCGCCGATACCGGCCAACGCCGCGCTGATGCCGCGCCGCATGAGCCTCGCGCAATTTTGCCGCGAAGCGGCGGATGAAAAAGCCTTCGTCTTTATCGGGCTCCATGGCGGCGCGGGCGAGGACGGCACGTTGCAGGCCGAATTGAACGGTTACGGCATCGCCTATAACGGCTCGGATACCGAAGCTTCGCATCTGTGTATGGATAAAAACGCGACCGGCGCGGTTATCCGCGCGCTTGGCGATCCGCTTTTGACTTCTGCCGAGAAAATGCTTGTAACCGTGGCAGAGGCCGATAAGGCTGAAACGCTGTGGGCCGAAGCCATTGCTCGGCTGCAAACACCGGACATCCTGATCAAGCCGCAGGCCGACGGCTGCTCGGCTGGCGTCGTGCGCCTGTCTTCGGCGCAGGATATGGCCGCCTATCTCGTGGCGATTGCGGGCGGGCAGGCGATGTTGCCTGCGGGAACCCTGCGTGGCCAGACGCAGATGATCGAGCTGCCGCAACATGCCGACCGCTTCATGCTAGAACCTTTCATCGTCACCGACGATATCCATATCGACGGGCTGACGCTCGCGCATAGACCGAAAACCGGATGGGTGGAATTGACGGTCGGCGTGATGGAACGCAACGGCATGTATTATGCGCTGTCGCCCAGCATTACGGTCGCCCAGAACGCCGTCCTGTCGCTGGAGGAAAAGTTTCAGGGCGGAACGGGTGTCAATCTGACCCCGCCGCCGCCCGACATCGTTTCGGCGACGCAGGTCGGCCTTATCAGGCTCAAGGTCGAGCAGGCAGCCAAGGCGCTTGGGATCCAGGGCTACGCGCGCGTCGATATTTTCTTCAATACACGCAGCAACCAGACAATGGTCATCGAAGCCAACACCCTTCCCGGCCTGACGCCTTCGACTGTCATCTATCATCAGGCGTTGGCCGAAAACCC
>JAGWKW010000038.1 GCA_028865155.1 Alphaproteobacteria bacterium | reverse complement strand
GATAGGTGCTGCGAACAATCTGCTCGCCGCGCTCATCGACAACCATATTTATTGGGGCAACGAACTCGGCCTCGATGTGCGGCGCGTTTCATGGCGGCGCGCGGTTGATATGAACGACCGCGCCTTGCGCCGCATCGTGCAGTCGCTAGGCGGAACCGGCAACGGCTATCCGCGCGAGGACGGGTTCGACATCACAGTCGCTTCGGAAATCATGGCGATCTTTTGCCTGGCTGCGGATATGCAGGATTTGCAGCGCCGTCTGGGCAACATCGTCGTCGGGCAGACTAAAGACCGCCGCAATATCCGCGCCGCCGAACTGAACGCGGCGGGTGCAATGTCGGCCCTGCTTAAAGACGCGCTGATGCCGAACCTTGTGCAGACGCTTGAAAACAATCCCGCGTTCGTGCATGGCGGGCCGTTCGCCAATATCGCGCATGGCTGCAATTCAGTCATCGCGACCAAAGCTGCGCTTAAAATGGCGGATTATGTCGTGCTGGAGGCCGGGTTCGGCGCGGATTTAGGCGCGGAGAAATTCTTCGACATCAAATGCCGCAAGGCCGGATTAAAACCGGATTGCGCGGTCGTCGTCGCGACCGTGCGCGCGCTCAAGATGCATGGCGGCGTGGCCAAGGAAGATTTGAAGGCGGAAAATCTCGACGCGCTCGAACGCGGCTTCGCCAATCTCGACCGCCATATCGCCAACGTCAAAAAATTCGGCGTACCGGTTGTCGTCTGCGTCAACCGGTTCAGCGCCGACACCGATGCTGAAACCGAGTTGCTTAAAAAGCTGGTCGATGCGCGCGGCGTCGCGTGCATTTTGTCCAATCATTGGGCGGAAGGCGGGGCAGGGGCGGCGGATCTCGCCCGCGAAGTCGTCAAAACCATCGACACCGTGCCGTCGCAGTTCAAGCCGCTTTATCCCGACGATATGAAGCTCGCCGACAAAATCCGCACCGTGGCGCGGCAGATTTACGGCGCGACGGACATCGCGCTCGACGCGGCGGCGGAAAAGAAACTGGCCGAATTCGAAAAAGAAGGCTTTGGAAAATTCCCCGTCTGTATCGCCAAAACGCAATACAGCTTTTCGACCGATCCCACGCTGCGCGGGGCGCCGTCGGGCCATGTCATTCCGGTGCGCGAAGTCCGGCTTTCGGCGGGCGCGGAATTCGTCGTTGCGATCTGCGGTGACATCCTGACCATGCCCGGCCTGCCGCGCGTTCCTGCGGCGAATGGGATTTCGGTTGGGGCGGATGGAAAGATCGCAGGGCTGTTTTAAAGCTTTCTTATCTGCATCTTGATCGGCCCTTCGGCACGGCCATGGATGAACTGATCGACATAGGGGTTGCCCGAATGGTCGATATCCTTGACCGAACCCTGCCAGATGATGCGACCTTCATGGATCATCGCGATGCGGTCGGCGATTTTGCGCGCGCTGGCCATGTCGTGCGTGATCGACACCGCCGTCGCACCGACTTCGCGCACTGATTTAACAATCAGCTCGTTGATGACGTCGGCCATGATCGGGTCTAACCCCGTGGTCGGCTCGTCGAAGAAAATAATTTCGGGCTTCGAGGCGATGGCACGGGCCAGCGCGACGCGCTTTTGCATGCCGCCGGAAAGCTCCGACGGGTAAAGCTCGCCCACTTCCGGCCCCAGCCCGACCGAGGCCAAAGTCGCGACCGCGCGTTCTTTGGCTTCCTTGCGCGGCATGCCATGCGCCTGCAACAGCTTGAACGCGACATTCTGCCAGACCGGCAGGCTGTCGAACAAAGCCGAACCCTGGAACAGCATGCCGAATTTAGCCTGGTGTTCGTCAAGCGCCTGGCCTTTTAACCCCACTGTTTCCTGCCCGTCGATCTTGACCGACCCCGCATCGGGCTTGAGCAGGCCGAGAATGCATTTCAGCATCACCGATTTCCCGGTTCCCGACCCGCCGATAATGACGACGGATTCGCGCACGCCGACATTCAGATCGACGCCGCACAGGACATGCTTGTTGCCGAATGATTTTGTGACGCCGGACAGCTCGATTTTGGGAACAGCGCTCATAATTATTTTCCGCTAAAGAACAGGCCGGTCATCAGATAGTCGGTGATAAGGATAAGGATCGAAGCGGCGACGACGGCATTGGTCGTCGCCTTGCCCACCCCTTGCGCGCCGCCCTTGGAATTGAAGCCCTGATAGCAGCCCATCAGCGTGACGATGAAGCCGAACACGGCCGCTTTCCACAATCCCGACGTAACGTCGCGGGTTTCGAGATATTCCCAGCTTTGCGAAATGTAATTCGCGGCGTTGAAGCGCAGGTCGTAAACGCAGACCAGAAAGCCGCCGAACACGCCGGCGATGTCGGCGACGAGGACGAGCAGAGGCAGGACCAGCGTCCCGGCCAGCACGCGCGGCGCGATCAGATATTTGTACGGGTTGGTCGAAAGGGTGGTCAGCGCGTCGATCTGTTCGGTCACGCGCATCGTGCCAAGCTCGGCGGCGATGGCCGCACCGATGCGGCCGGCGACCATCAGGCCTGCCATGACGGGGCCGAGTTCGCGGGTCATTGACAGAACAACGACGGTCGGGATCGCGCTTTCGGCGTCGAAGCGCGAAAAGCCGGTATGGCTTTGCAACGCCAGCACCATGCCGGTGAAAAAGGCGGTCAGTCCGACGACGGGCAGCGAGTAATAGCCGATATCGACGAACTGCTTGGCGACCTGCCGGATATAAACGGGTGGCGTGAAGCTGTGCTTCACCGCGCGCATCGCAAAACGGGCCAAGGAACCGACGGTGGCCAGAAATTCGAGGAAAGCGCGGCCGATAAGAGCAAGGGGATTCATGGAATATGCGGACGATAGCGGGAAAGGACGGCGAACCCTATCCAAAGGCCCGAGGCAAGTCAAAGAAATACCCGATCTTCCCTGATATTGCTGGTTTATTTTTCTTTCTATTCTGCAGGCAAAATGGATTGTTACAAAAATGACACGGTGAGATCAAGGTTTCAAGGGGAGGTCTTGAGGTAACATCCTGATATTGCTATAGTCCGGCGGATTATACGAGAATCCTCTCTCCCGCCAACGAGCAAATGAGTGAAACGATGACCTCTTTCTCCGCTAAAACCGCAGCCCTGACCGTCGCAATCGCTCTGGGCTCTTTGATGTCCACCTCGGCGCACGCCGCCATTCTTCGCAGCAGCAACGGCTCGCCGGTTCTCACCAGCCAAGGCGGCTGCGTGGTCACCGACTGGGCCGGTGGGCAGGAATGCGCCGCCGCCAAAGCGATGGCCGGTCTTCCGTCCGAAGTCGCGATGCCGATGGTCGAACGTGCCGCCACCGTTTTCTTTGGCTTCAACAGCACCGCGCTGACGCCGAAGGGCAAGCACGAGCTGAACAAGCTGGTGTGGAAAATCTGCCATCACGAACATGCGATGTGGAAAAACTGCCGCAAGCACCATCGCCATATGACCCGCGCCGAAGTCGTGGCAATGCGTGAAAAGGCGGAACCCAACATCATCGTCGTGGGCTATTCCGACCGTCTGGGTAATGCCCACTACAATGAAACGCTGGCGCTGCGTCGCGCCAAGGCGGTTCGGGCCTATCTCGTCTCCCGCGGCATCCTGTCCAAGAAGATCGAGGTTCGTTCGCTCGGCAAGACCGAGCCGATGGCCAATTGCCCGGCCGAGATGGCGCGCGTTAAGCTGATCTCGTGCCTGCACGAAGACCGCCGCGTCGAAGTGGATATCATCCGCTAAGCGTTCCGGTACTTTCTAACCGGGCCCGGTTGAGTTTTCGACCGGGCCCGTTTTTTATTGGTAATTCTGCTCCATGTCCTTTCGCAGCGTTTTCCGCCATCGCCCCTTCGCCACGATGTGGACGGGCAGGCTGTTCACCCAGATCGCCAATCTGACTCTGAGCATCGGCCTTGGCTGGTGGGTTTACGCGCTCGCCCGCCGGACATATGACGAACGTACGAGTGCCTTCCTCGTCGGCATGATCGGCCTCGCGCAGTTTTTGCCGATGTTCGTGCTGGCGCTGGTCGCGGGCGCGACGGCCGATCGCTACGACCGGCGCATCATCCTGTTTTCCTGCGGCCTGCTGCAAAGCCTGTGCGCCGCGTCTTTCACCGTCCTGTCGTTCCAGCCGCACCCTGCGCTGGCAGCGATTTTTGCCACCGCCAGTTTACTGGGCATAGCGCGCGCTTTTTCTATGCCGGCGGGAACCGCGCTTTTGCCCGCGCTCGTGCCGTGGGAGGTTCTGCCGCGCGCGATCAGCTGGAACACGCTCAGCGTTCAGGGCGGCATGGTCATAGGCCCGTTGCTCGGCGGTTGGCTGACGGCGATTTCGATCCACGTCGCCACTGGAACGGCGCTCGCGCTTTATTTGTGCGCGAACGTCACCGGCTTGATGCTTTTGAGCATGAATATCGACGCCAAGCCGCAGCATACGGGCGCGTCACGGCTGACGATGATCAAGGAAGGGCTTGCCTATTTATGGAGCAGCAAGATCGTGTTCGGCGCGATTTCGCTCGACCTGTTCGCGGTGCTGCTTGGCGGCGTGACGTCTTTGCTGCCGGTTTTTGCGCGCGACATTTTGCATACGGGGCCGGAAGGCTTCGGCCATTTGCGTGCTGCCTTTGCGCTCGGCGCGGGGGCGATGACGCTGTGCCTTGCCGCAAAGCCGATCGTGCGTCATGCGGGCAAATGGATGATGGGCGCGGTGATCGTTTACGGCATCGCCACGGTTTGCTTCGCTTTGTCGCGCAACGTCGCGCTGTCGATGTTGATGATGGTGATAGGCGGCATTGCGGATTCGGTTTCGGTCTTCGTGCGCCAAAACCTCGTACAGATCGTCACGCCCAATGCGATGCGCGGTCGCGTGTCGGCAGTGTCCGGGCTTTTCATCAGCGCGTCGAACGAACTGGGCGAATTCGAAAGCGGCGTTATGGCGCGGCTGCTCGGCGTGGTCGGGTCGGCGGTGTTCGGCGGGGTCGGGTCGATCCTCGTTACCCTTTTATGGGGCAAGCTTTTCCCTGCGCTGCGCAAGGCCGACCGGATCGAACCTCCCAAGATATAGGCCGTAAAGGCAAAGAGCAGGGCGGCAAGAGCAGCCTGAATGGTAAATAAAATATTGCTTTCATGCTTTTATGGTACAATTCGGGATGATTTAAAGCCTGAAAAAACAGGCAACGGCGCTTGCCGTTCAATGGTTTAATTAACGAATCCTTTGCCAATACCGGGTAAACCTAAAAGATAATGATTCAAGGAATAACACAAAAGGCCGACGCCATGGCGCCAGACCAAAAGCCCAAGAAACGCTCGCTTTTCGGCTTGCTGTTCAACCCGCATCTGGGTGCATCGGTCAGCCCGTTGCGCGAAAGCACAAAAATTTTTACGCAGCTTCTCGCGTCAGTGTTTGCCATCTACGGCCTGTTCCCGAAAGACCATCCGGCGCTGCGCGACCAGAACGCGCGCCTGCCTTTCTTTAGTGTCATCCGCACCGCTTGGCAGAATGTCGAATTCACGCGGGAGGGGTTGCCGCGTGCAATCATCTTTTTTGCCGTTGTTGGGCTGATGGCGTTTAGTGCTTTTTTTGCTGTTTCGGCGTTGGTCTCTGTCTTCATCGGCCACGCACATGCGGCGACAATGGATGCAAGTGTGTTCACGGCTCCTAATCAATCCTCAGATGTTGCCCAAGGCTGGATAAATTATCTGTTTAATTCTGGGGCGTATCCCACCGCTTCCTTTTCAGCGAGTGGTGGTGGCGCCGCAAGCATGAACGACCCCTTTTTAGGAAGCGTTAGTTTACAGAAATCTTTGACAACCGTTCTTGCTCTATATAGCGATGCCATTCTTATCGTCGCCGCCATCATTCTTTTCTATCATTTGAGCGCAATGGTTGTGGAAACGGCACACCATGGCGTCCCGATGGGAAAACGCGCAAGCCAGATATGGGCCCCAATCCGTCTTATTGTGGCCATAGGTCTTCTTGTTCCTATCAATGGTGGATTGAATACCGGGCAATACATCGTCGTTAAAATGGCTGAAATGGGATCGGCGCTTGCCAGCAATGCATGGAGCGTATTTCTTACACAGATAGCAAGCTACAGCTCGAAGCCAGTTGTTCCGAATGCACCTGCTGCACAAAGCGTGGCAATGAATATCATCCTGATGGAGGCGTGTAAGGAAGCGTGGAATACGCGCGTGGCGGAGATTACCAAAAGCGGCATAAATCTTGACGCTACAAAAGTGTATACAAAAAGCGCTGGCTACGTCCTTGGTAACATACCGGGAACAAAATATACCTATTCCAGTAATTCGTTGGCGGATGTCGATGTTTGCGGGTCATATTTTATACCCAATGGTGGCGGAAACCAGTTGGTTGCGGATGCTGCCGCACAGCAGCAAGCGGCAATTACATCTTCTATGTCGGGTTTTCAGGCGGCCGCGAAGGAAATCGATCCGTTAATCCCCAGTAATGGGAATGCTGCCGCCGCTGCTGCGGCTACATCGGGTGTGAAGCTTGATCAAACTTTTAGATCGGCGATTGCGACTTATCAGAAGAATCTCAACGCCAATATGAAAAAGCTTACCCTTAACAGCGCAAGCCAGATCAAGAGCGCCCTTGATGCCATCAAGCCATATGGCTGGGTTATGGCGGGTACTTTTCTTAATACGATTGATCGAGTTCAGGCGGGGGTTTCTTCTGCTGTTGTTAATAGTACACCCAAAACAGAACCTCCTGCGAGCCAGGTGTCTGATAAAGACAGGCCGAGTGCTCTTTCTGGTTGGTTTAGTGCGAATGCCTGGAGCGCGTGGTGGCATAATGGGGGGAGTAGCTCTAACTCAGACGATGCTTGGAATATACGTAAGCTGGTTGCTGGCGATATGGCGGCCTTTGACAAATATGCATACAATTCTCTAGCAAATATCAATAACGCTCCTGCAAATGCAAGTGCCCAATGTTCCGCGATGGTTGGGTTGGCCAATACAGATAGCGGCAGTTGGGGGGCTTGGGGTGCGCAAAAAATATTTGCTTTGGTCGATCAGTTAGCAACCGCAGATGGCGTATGGTCTGATGGGGCCGGAGCACAATGTGCAAACGCACCCCAAAATGTTTTTACGCTTGGCATCCAGTTTAACGGTACCGATCCAATGACGCAAATAGCGTATCTTGGGAATGCAAACCTTGCTACTGCCTTCGACCTTTTAGGGATAGCTTTGGCGGGAGGTGTGGCTTCCGGAATTCCTTTCGTTGGGGGGTTGGGATCGGCTGTCGCATCTGTGGCGGGTTTCATCGCAGTTCTTTTTTGGGTAGCTGGTTTTGTACTGGCCTTCATGGTGCCCTTGATGCCCTTTATGCGGTTTACTTTTGCGGTTCTTTCTTGGCTTGCCGGGGTTGTCGAAGCGATTATTGCCATTCCTCTCGTGGCATTGGCGCATTTGAATCCGGAAGGCGATGGATTGGCTGGCAATGCTCAAGGGGCGTACTTTTTCATTCTGAATCTCTTTTTACGGCCAATTTTGACGGTCTTCGGTTTGGTCTGTGGGCTGATTTTGTTTTATGTTGCGATCAGCTTTTTGAACTATGGCTATGGGATTGCGGTGGCTGGCGCCGGGGGGACTAGCTATGGCTACGATACTCTTTCAAAAATGATGTATTCGTTTTTGTATGTTGCGATTGTGTACATATGCGCCAATCACGCGTTTCGTTTGATAGACCATTTACCGCAACATGCCCTGAGCTGGATGGGTAAAAGTGGTCAGGCCATGGCCAGCATGGGGGATGTCGACAAAATCGAAGCATATGGCGCTGTGGCATCAGGGTACGCCGGCAAAGAGCTTATGGGTAACTTAACATCGGGCGCACGTGCTATAGGCAAGATGCATAAGGATAAGAGAATACAGAACGCCCAAGATAAAAAGGATAGAAAAAACAGTGAAGAATCGGCGAGAAGGCACAATCAACTGATCCGAACATTAGGGGGCGACCCTGATGCGGATCCTGGCTAACCTATTGATTAAAAGAAGAAAGTATATTGAGCATTTTTTTAATTTTGCATTGTAAAATATAATCCGAATAGGAAATAAACCGCATTCATAAAATTTAGAGAATAAACAATGTCTATTCTATTAACTTCCGGCCCTCAAAATACGCCGCCGCCAAATCAGCCTCCTGCAAAGCGCAAAAGAGGTAAATCGTTTATAGCGGCTTCCAAAGAAGTGGCTCAGAGGATTAAAAGGGGGGCTCTCAACACGTGGGATTTGGGCCGCAAGGTTGTAGGTAACAAGTACGTACGCGCTTCGGGGCGTGGGGTGCGGGACGCTGCCAAATATACGGTCAAAACTGGAGCATGGTATGTGAAGTCTTCTCTTATGCCCCTGACTCTTGGGGTGGCGGCTGCCGGGGTTTGTTACGTTACTCAATCATATACCCATGATATGACGGCAACCAATGCCGCTCATATGGGGTTTGCAGGTATGGCTGAACTTGCAGGCGTGGGTTGGGCAGCCGCAACAGCGGGACACTGGGTAAAGGGAATTCATGCGCGCCATCCTGGTAAGACCATCAAACATGTAGTGGTGGCTGGCGCATTGTTTGCTGGGGCGGCCTCTATTGCCGGACACTCGGATGATCCTTTCCTAAGAATTCCAGCTAACATTACCAGAGAGTTTGGGGTGCAGCCACCTAAGCTGGGAGGCGTCGTTGCGGGTGTTGAGGATGCAATCACAGATCGTGATGCATCCTTTGTATTGGATAGAGGCATACATTCTGGAGATAGGGTGTCTGTAGTGATGGCTGACAGGGGATTTGAATTTGGAGCCGATAAAGCAGGCAACCCAGACCAAATGAATCGTCTTCCCGTTGCAAAAGGACAAAGCTTTTGTGCCATAGGCTCCGTGGGTTTTGATAATGCATATGTGGTTGTCGAGAGCGATAATGGCAAGCCAGCTTTTATTAGAAAGGATATGTTGCAACAAGGCGGTAATGCTTGTGGGCAGCCGATTCAGAAAACTGTAGCCCCTTCAAAGCCATCCGGGCGGCCCCACCATCGTCGAACTCATGGGCTTCATCAGTAAGGTGTGTTCCACCTCCCCCTAAACCACGTCACCTGCCGTTTCGCATAATTACGTGTCGCTTGCTGGGCTTTGGCGATGGCGGTGTCGAGGCTCGTTTCGCTGCGCAGATGGGCGGCGATTTCGCGGACGCCCAAAATCTTCATCGCGGGTAGAGCCTGCCCCGGACCTGATCCGGGGGATGGCGGCAGGTTCCTTGCCATCAAGTCACGCACTTCCTCGATCGCGCCGCGTTCGATCATCGATGCAAAACGTTTGTCGCATGCGGCATATAGTTCTTCGCGCGGCGGCATGATCAAATGCCGTTGGATGGGGATTATCTCGCCGCGCGCCCCCCTCCCTAGCCCTCCCCACGAGGGGGAGGGGATACCATTCCTCTTGCGGCTAGCATCCTGCCACTCGCTCAGCGTCTTGCCGGTATGCGCCAAAACTTCGTAAGCGCGGATCAATCTTTGCCGGTCGTTGCGCGCGATGCGTCCGGCTGCTGCGGCATCGCGTTCCGCCAGCTCGGCGCGGAATTTTTCTTCGCCCCATTCTTCGTATAATTTTTGCGCCTCGGCGCGGACGGCGTCGGGAATGGGCGGAATGTCGGCCAGCCCGCCGAGCAAGGCATGAAAATACATCCCCGTGCCGCCGACCACGATGGGCGTGCGCCCGGCATCCCAAACTTCCGCGATGGCGGCGCGGGCCAGCGTGAGCCATTTCCCCGCCGAGGATGCCTCGGCGGCATCCATAACTTCGTATAGTCTATGCGGAATTTCGGTCCGGTCGGCCGCATCCGGCTGCGCGGTTAAAATCGGCAACCCGGCGTAAATCTGCATCGCGTCGGCATTGACGATCATGCCGTTGGTTTGCCGGGCGATACGCATGGCCATGGCCGATTTTCCCGACGCGGTCGGCCCGCCGATAAGGATAATGCGCTGTTTTGCCATGTTTTGCCGCAAATATGCCGGGTTTTCAGTTTATCAAACACAGGCTATAGTCGCACCAAAGCTCAAGACTCAAGAGGAAAAAATGGGTTTAAGTCTCACGCATATCATCTTGCTGCTGGTCGTCGTCCTGGTCGTCTTCGGCGCGGGCAAATTACCCCAGGTCATGGGTGACCTCGGCAAGGGCGTGCGCAATTTCAAAGCCGGGCTCAATAACGGCGACGTCGATCACAAGGACGCCAAATTCGTCAAGGACGATAAAGCCGCTTCGGACAAACCGGGCGAGCCGCCTTTGCCGCCGCCGACCGTATAAGGCTCTCGCTCCATGCTTGACATTGCCTGGCCCGAACTGATCGTGATCGGGGTGGTGGCCTTGGTCGCCATCGGCCCC
>JAGWKW010000037.1 GCA_028865155.1 Alphaproteobacteria bacterium | reverse complement strand
CGCCCGCGACCCGTCGATGCAGCCGATTTTGCAGATGATCGAACGCGTGGGCGCGTCCGACGCCTCGATCCTCATTACCGGCGAAAGCGGCACCGGCAAGGAAGTCATGGCGCGCTATATCCATCGCAAAAGCCGCCGCGCATCGGGCAATTTCGTGTCGGTCAACTGCGCCGCCATTCCCGACAATCTTCTGGAATCCGAACTGTTCGGCCATGAAAAGGGCGCGTTCACCGGCGCGGTCGCGCGCCGCATCGGCAAGTTCGAGGAAGCCAATGGCGGGACATTATTGCTCGACGAGATCAGCGAGATGGATACGCGCCTGCAAGCCAAATTGCTGCGCGCGATCCAGGAACGCGAAATCGACCGCGTCGGCGGCACCACGCCGATCAGGATCGATATCAGGCTGATCGCGACCTCGAACCGCAATCTGGAAGAAGAAGTCAAGGCCAAGCGTTTCCGCGAAGATCTTTATTTCCGCCTCAACGTCGTCAATCTGCATCTGCCGCCCTTGCGCAGCCGTCCGGCGGATATCATCCCGCTCGCGGCCTATTTCGCCGGCAAATACGCCAAGGCCAACGGCCTGCCCGAACGCCCGCTTTCGCAGGCGGCGGCGGCAGCTTTGCAGGCGCATCACTGGCGCGGCAATGTGCGCGAGCTTGAAAACACGATGCACCGCGCCGTGCTGCTCGCACATGGCGACAAGATCGAACCGGATGCGGTCATGCTGTCCGGCCAATCCTTCGCACCGCCCGGGGATTCCGCCGCTGACATCGCAGCGCGCGCCGCGAGCCACGGCCACGCCGCCGCAACCACCGGGCTTGTCGGACGCACCGTCGCCGACGTCGAACGCGACCTGATCATCGACACGCTCAGCCATTGTCTGGGCAACCGCACCCATGCGGCGAACATCCTCGGCATCTCGATCCGCACGCTGCGTAACAAGCTCAAGCAGTATAACGACGAAGGCGTCGCCGTGCCCGGCGCGGCGGGCGAAGAACGCGCGGCGTCCGGCGCATGACGGATAAGGTCGCCCCATGACCGACCAGACCACAGCAACCGAAGAAACCGCCGACCTGTTCGGCGGCATTTTCCGGCGCGGCGAAGTCTGGCTCGGCATCGGCCTGCTGTCGATTTTGACGGCGCTGGTCATCCCACTGCCGCCTTTCATGATCGATCTCGGCCTTTCGGTCTCGATCACCTTTTCAGTCCTGATCCTGATGACGGTTTTGTTCATCAACAAACCGCTCGAATTCAGTTCGTTCCCGACCGTCCTTCTGATCGCGACCCTGTTGCGCCTGTCGCTCAATCTCGGCACCACGCGCCTTGTCCTGACCCATGGCAACGAAGGCACGGACGCAGCAGGCCATGTCGTGCAGTCTTTCGCCAGCCTCGTCATGGGCGGCGATTTCGTCATCGGCATCATCGTTTTCGCCATCCTGACGCTGGTCAATTTCGTCGTCATCACCAAAGGTTCGGGCCGTATCGCCGAAGTCGCCGCGCGCTTCACCTTGGACGCGATGCCCGGCAAGCAGATGGCAATCGACGCCGATCTGTCTTCCGGCCTCATCAACGAAGACCAGGCGCGCAAACGCCGTAAAGAACTGGAAGACGAAAGCAATTTCTTCGGCTCGATGGACGGCGCGGCGAAGTTCGTCCGCGGCGACGCGGTCGCGGGCCTGACTATTACCTTCATCAACGCTATCGGCGGCATCACCATCGGCACGTTCCGCCACGGCATGCCGGTCTTGCAGGCGGCGGACACATATGTGCGCCTGACCGTCGGCGACGGGCTTGTGACGCAAATTCCTGCGCTGCTGGTCTCGGTCGCGGCAGGCCTGCTCGTGACCAAGGCCAATGTCTCCGGCTCGACCGACAAGGCCTTGTTCAACCAGCTCAGCGACTACCCGATGGCGCTCGGCATGTCTTCGGCCATGCTGATTACGCTGGCGGTTCTGCCGGGCATGCCGTTCCTGCCTTTTGCCTTTCTGGGCGGCGTTTCGGGCTTCGCCGCCTATGCTCTGACTAAAAAATCCGACGCGAAGAAGGCAGAAGATGCCGAAACCGAAGCTAAAGGCAAGCCCGCGCCGATCGCCGAAGAACCCATCGCCAAGGCCTTGTCGATCGACATGATCAGGCTCGAACTGGGCTATGCCCTGCTCAGCCTGATCAACAGCGAGGCAGGCCAGCGCCTGACCGACCAGATCAAGGGCTTGCGCAAACAGCTGGCGGGCGAAATGGGTTTTATCCTGCCCGCCGTGCGCATTCAGGACAATCTGCAGCTTCCGCCCAACGCCTACGTCTTGCGCGTCAAGGAAATCGAAGCCGGGCGCGGCGACCTGCGCCCCGGCATGCTGCTCGTCATGGATCCGCGCGGCCAACAGATCGCCTTACCCGGTGAAGCGACGCAGGAGCCGACTTTTGGATTGGCGGCGACATGGATCGACCCGACCTACCGCGAAGAAGCCCTGTTCAAAGGCTATACCGTCGTCGATCCACCGACCGTCATCACGACGCATCTGACCGAGCTTATCAAAGACAATATGGCCGAGCTTCTGTCCTATGCCGAAACGCAGAAGCTGCTCGACGAACTCGGCAAGGATCAGCAAAAACTCGTCGCCGACGTCATTCCGGGGCAGATCACGATCAGCGGGTTGCAGCGCGTGCTGCAAAACCTGCTGGCCGAGCGCATCTCGATCCGCGACCTGCCGACCATCCTCGAAGGTATTTCCGAAGCCGCCGCCATCACGCGCAACCTGGCCGCAATTTCCGAGCATGTGCGCTCGCGGCTCGCGCGGCAAATCTCGGACGCCAATACGAATGAGATGGGCTATATCCCGATGGTCACGCTGTCGCCGGAATGGGAAACCGCCTTTGCCGAAGCCCTGGTCGGCGAAGGCGACGCGCGCCATCTGGCGATGGCCCCGTCGAACCTTCAGCAATTCATCACCACGGTGCGGCAGATCTACGACAAGCTCGCGCAAATGGGCGAATCCCCCGTGCTCCTGACCAGCCCCGGCATCCGCAGCTATGTGCGCTCCGTGGTCGAGCGTTTCCGCCCTTCGACCACTGTCCTGTCGCAAAACGAAATTCACCCGAAAGCCAAAATCAAAACATTGGGGCAGATATAAATGCGGCTTAAATCCTTCCATGGCGCAACCCTAAGCGACGCGATGCGTTTGGTGCGCGAGGCATTGGGCGACGACGCGATCATCGTCGCTACGCGCGATGACGACAATGGCGGCGTACGCGTGACGGCCGCCATCGACGAGCTGCCGCCTTCGCGCCAAACACAGCTGACGGCGCCGCCCGACGGGTCGCAGGCGCTGGAAACGATCGCCGAAGCCTTGACGCGCCATCATGTTCCGCCGACCATCGCGGAAAAACTGATGGCGACCGCCACCCAATTCGCAAGCGACGATCCGCTGCTGGCGCTGGGCGCGGCCTTCGACACGCATCTGAAATTCGCCCCCATCGACGAAACCAAGCCTTTGATGCTGGTCGGCCCGCCCGGCGCAGGCAAAACACTCTGCACCGCGAAATTCGCAACCAAGGCGACGCTGGCCAAACACACGCCGACAGTCATCAGCACCGACCTCGAACGCGCGGGCGGGATGGAGCAGCTTGCGGCCTTCACGCGCCTGCTCAAGCTCAACCTTGTCGAGATCGAAGATTGCCACGCGCTGCGCGACCTGCTCGCCATGCAAAAAAGCAACCCCGTCTTCGTCGACACGGCAGGCTGCAACCCGTTCGACGCGCGCGACCGGCAGGCGACGCGCGATTTCATCTCGGCGGTCGGCGAAGCCGCGCTGGTTCTCCCCGCAGGCCTCGATGCCGCCGACGCGGTCGAAACGGCGCAGGATTTCCACACCATGGGCGCGACGCGGCTGCTCGTCACGCGGCTCGACGCCGTCAAGCGGCTCGGCAGCCTGTTGCGCCTTGCCTATGATTCGCCCATGCCTTTGGCCAATTACAGCGCCTCGCCCAACGTCACCGAACCGCCTTTGCCGCTCAACGCTGTCGCGCTGGCACGGCTTGTGCTTAAAATTCAGGGCGTGGCCGCGGATGCCGCGCCCGCCGACGCCAAACCTGTTTACGGAGTTTCCGCATGACCGATCCCATCCCCTTGAAGGCCGACATGAAAACGGACAAATCCGCCTCGCCCGTCGCATCGCTCAAATGCCCGAACATGATCGCAATCGCTTCCGGCAAAGGCGGCGTCGGCAAGACGTGGTTTTCGATCACGTTGTGCCACGCGCTCGCGCGGCTCGGCAAAAAGACCTTGCTGTTCGATGGCGATCTCGGCCTTGCCAATGTCGACATTCAGCTCGGCCTGACGCCGGACAAAGATCTCGGCGCAGTCGTCGAGGGAGAAAGCGCGCTCGCGGCAGCCGTCACGACCTATACCGAAGGCAAGTTCGACATCCTTGCCGGCCGGTCGGGGTCGGGCAATCTCGCCACGCTCGGCGCGCAGAAACTTTCCGACATCCGCAACGGGCTTATCGATCTGGCCAAAAATTATGACGCCGTCATCGTCGATCTCGGCGCCGGCGTCGAACGCCCGGTGCGGCAGATGGCCGGCCCCGCCGCTTTCACCTATGTCGTCGTAACGGACGAACCGACCTCGCTGACCGACGCCTATGCCTTCATCAAGCTGGGGCGCGCCGCCAATCCTGACGCGGATATGCGTATCGTCGTCAATATGGCCGCCACGGATCTGGAGGGGCAAAAAACCTATGAGACGCTACGCAAGGCAAGCGAAAGCTTTTTGCACTATGCGCCGTCGCTGGCCGGCATCATCCGCCGCGATACCAAAGTCCGCGACGCGATCCGTGCCCAAATGCCGCTTCTGACCCGCTCGCCGCTTTCCGAAGCGGCGGCGGATGTCGAAGCGATCGCAGCCAAATTACGGTTCTGACCGGAAACAAGAAGCATGGCCGACATTCAATCCGCCACCGCTTCGATCCTTCCCAGCGCGGCGTCTGCGAACGCTTCCCCAAACCTCTCAGCCCTGACCGTCGCGGTGCAGTCGCTGTCGCAAACGCTGCAAGATTTAACTCACGCCATACAAACCAATGCCATCCCGAATGCCATGCCGCAGAATGGGACTTTGACGCTGACCACGGCGCTCGGCGACATTACGGTGACGCTGCCGAAACTTGCGCAGGATGTGCAGCAAAACCTTCTTAAACAGCTTATGGCGCTCGTGCAGGCGGGGCGGCCTCTGGTTCTGTCGCTGCAGCCCACGCCGCAAGGCAGCCCGCAGCAAACGCAAGCGGTTTTGCTGATCTCCACAACCGCAAACCCCGCGCAAAGCCAGGCAGCGCAAACGCCGCAACCAACCGTTCCGCCGCCGCTGACCGCAGACATGACCTTGCCCGCCGTCGTCCTGCCGCCCCTGCCCGAAAACAGCCTGCCGCAAACGGTACAGGCTCAAACGGCAACGATAGTTGCAGAAATCAATGCGCCGCCGCCGGAAACGCAAATTCAACCGCCTGTTCCTCAAGATCAGCCCGCACCGCTCCCAACCGCGTTTGCTGCGCAAAACGTGCCGCCCGTTCCGGAAACCTTGCCGCTGGCCGCCGAGAACCTGCCCGTATCTTCTGCCTCCGTAGCAACTCCGCCGCCCGCATCTATCGCAACATCGCCGCCCCTACTGCCGCCGCCAGGTAACGATGTGGCGCTGCATATCGCCGCCGTTCTTCCTCCTCCCGCCGCCGCCGCGCCGCCCCCCGAACTCGCGCCGAACCAAATTCTTGCGACGGTCACCGGCAACGCACCGGATGGAAAGCTGATTTTACAGACCAAGGAAGCGACGCTTCTGCTCAAGGCTCCCGCCGCCGCGCCCATCGGCTCACAAGTCATCCTCACGGCCGAAGCTGCCGCACCTCCGCCGCTCCTGACTTTGCCGCAAGCCGATGCGCTCAACCTGCCTTCCCTGCCGCAAACCATAGCCGCACTGGCCCAAATCGCGCCGCAACTGCTGCCCCAGCTTTTCGACGCCCATATTCTGCAACCCAACGAATCCCTGCCGGGAACATTGCTGCTTCTGTTCGGCGCGTTCAAAAAGGGCGACCCGTCCGGCGCCATCGGCAACGCCGCCGTCGCCAGCCTGATCAAGGCCGGGAAAAACGACCTTGTCGCAAGCCTGTCGCACGATCTGGGTCATGCCGCGCAGGGCGCGCAGGACACAGTGGTCGGGCAATGGCAGTCCTACCCCATCCCGCTTTATGCGCAGCAGCAATTTCAGGCTCTAACCCTTTACGTCCGCAACGAAAAAGAAGGGGGCCACGGCGAAGGACGCGGCGGCGACGGCGCGCCGAAAACGCGCTTTGTCATCGATATGCGGCTCAGCAAGCTCGGCCCGATGCAACTCGACGGTTTCGTGCGGCCGAAGAAGCTCGACATGGTTCTGCGCAGCGAAACGGCCCTACCCGAGGGATTGCACCATAACCTGCGCGAAGGCTACATCAAGGCGCTCGGCGCGACGGGGCTTACCGGCTCGCTCAATTTCCAGGTCGGGCGGCGCCACTGGCTGACGATGCGGCGCGAAGCGCGCGGCATCACAACCTGACCTTATTCCTTGTTCCGCTCATGCGTCACGCCGCCGACCTCGTCGAGCTCGATCGTCTCGCGCCGCCGTTCCTCGCGCGCTTCGTCTTCGATGCGCTGTTCCTCGGCGATCTCATAACGTTTCTGTTCCTCGAACAATTCGGCCAGCTTGTCCTGCGCGATCCTGACCGCCATCGCCGCCGTCTGCCGCTCTTCTTCAAGCGTGCGCCCCACCTCGACCGCGCGTTTCAGGAACGCGCCATACGTCGCACTGGCGGCAATGTCCCGCGCCGCCTCCTGTTCGCGAGCTTTCATGATTTCAAGCTGCGCGATACGGCCTTCGATCTCTTCCATCTGATCGTATAAACGCGCCAGTTGCTGGCGCTGTTCGTCCACATAGGTTTTTTGCAGCTTGATAAGGGTCGCGAGGCTTTTCAAGGCCAGCTCTCGCCCAGAATTTCGGCAAGCCGCGCATAGCTATTGGCGAAGTCGGTGCGTTCGTCCTTGCCCTGGCGCAGGAATTCTTCGAGCGGCGCATAAAAATTGATCGCCTCGTCCACTTCCGTGTTGCTGCCTTTGCGATAGGCGCCAAGCCGGATCATCTCGGCCATATTGTCATAAGCCGCAAGATAGCGTCGCGCGCGGTTGACGATTTCATTTTCCCTGTCGTTATTACAGCCCGGCATCGTCCGCGAAATGCTGCGCAACACATTGACTGCCGGAAAACGCCCGCGCTCGGCAATCGAACGGTCGAGCACGATATGCCCGTCGAGAATGCCGCGCGCCGCGTCGGCAATCGGTTCGTTATGGTCGTCGCCATCGACCAGAACGGTGAACAACCCGGTGATGCTGCCCTTGCCCCGCTCGCCCGGCCCGGCGCGCTCCAGCAGTTTCGGCAATTCCGAAAACACCGTCGGCGGATAGCCCTTGGTTGTCGGCGGCTCGCCCGCCGCGAGGCCGATCTCGCGCTGCGACATCGCAAAGCGCGTAACGCTGTCCATCAGGCACAAAACCTTCTTGCCCTGATCGCGGAAATATTCGGCCACCGCCAAGGTCATATAGGCAGCCTGCCTGCGCATCAGCGCGGCTTCGTCCGATGTCGCGACGATTACGACGCTGCGCTTCAAACCTTCTTCGCCCAGATCGTCGTGAATGAATTCCTGAACCTCGCGCCCGCGTTCGCCGATCAGCCCGATCACCGAAACATCCGCCGAGGTATAGCGCGCCGCCATCGACATCAGCACCGACTTGCCGACGCCGGAACCGGCGAAAATACCCATGCGCTGCCCCTGGCACAGCGTCGTAAAGGCGTTGAGCGCACGCACGCCCAGGTCGAGCTTGTCGCCGACGCGCTGGCGCAAATGAGCGGGCGGCGGCGACGCGCGCACCGGGCGCGGCACATCGCCTGTCGATAACGGCCCCTTGCCGTCGACCGGTTCGCCGAGCGCATTGATAACGCGGCCAAGCCACTTCTCGGTCGGCGCAATGGACGGATGCGTTTCGGCCAGTTCGACCTTGCAGCCAAGCCCGATGCCTTCCAAATGCGCGAAAGGCAGCATCAGCGCCCTGTCTTCACGGAAGCCGACGGTCTCGCACAGCACACTGCGGCCGCCACGCGCGATGACGCGGCACCGCCCGCCGACCGACAGGTGGCTTTCGATCCCGGCCACTTCGATCAACAAGCCTTGCACAGCCGCGACGCGGCCGAAAATCTTCAACGACGGCAAAGCGTCGACGGCGGCGGTCAGATGGGCGATATCCTTGCTCATGCCTCTATTGTGCCCTTTCCCCCCTTGCTTTTCCAGTGGCTTTCCAGCAATTTCGAGGTGATTTTTAGCCCTCGCGGAAAAGCTATGACCCTGCAAATCAAGACCTTCAGCAACCAGTCCGGCGGCGGCAACGCTTTTTACAAAGCCGCGACCCATCCGCTCACAGCCGCCAAGGCGCGCGAACTGGCCGAGCTTCTCAAAGGCGCGGGCAAGGTCGCGATCTACGATCCGCTCGGCCAGCTTGAAAGCTTCGCCGAATTCTTCCCCCTCGGCGATGTCGAGGTCGCGGGCCTGTTCGTGCAGGATGTCGAGCAAATCGGCCATGTCTGGCATAACCATGCCGCACGCCCGGTCACGGAACTGAAAGACTGCGACTGCAAAGCCGTGCTGGTCGCGGCCTTCGACGCCGCGCGCCTGACCGACCACATCCGCGCCTATATCCCCGCGCAAAGCCGCGTCCACAGCTTCGATGCGCTGCGCCTGCCCGACGCGATGCTGAGCGACCGCCGCAATTACCTTGCGACGCTCAATTTCGCGACCAATTTCGCTTTCTTCCGCGACGGCGACGGGCAGCATACGCGCGTCGTGACCGCGAATTACTGGAGCAGCTACGGCGCGCAGTCGCCGCGCATCTGGTGCTGCCTGATCGACGACAAAGGTGAAAAACGCGCCGAATGGATGGAAACTTTGCCGCCCGCCGGCGCGACAGTAACCTTCGACAGCGACGACATCCGCAAGCGCTTCAACCTGCCCGCATTCACCGGGCAACTATTTTTGCATGTCGTCGGCGCCGCCGGGCACGACATCGTCAAATATGCGCTCGACACTTATGGCGACGAACCGCATGTGCTTTCCTGCACCCACGACGCCAACGCATGGCCATCGAACCAATATGCGGGCCTGCCCGCGCCGACCGAAGACGAAACGGTCGTTTTATGGCTGCAAAACAGCCATCCGCGTGAAATCCCGGCGGGTGAAATCGGTTTGAACCTGATGGGCAACGAAAAAATCGCGTGGCTCGACAAACCCATCGCGCCTTACGGCACATACAAACTCGACGTCGCCGCGTTGCTGCCCGATGCGCACTGGCCGCAGCAGATCGAAATTCAGGCCAACAAGAATTTCGTGCGCCCGCGTTACGAGATCACGACCAAAAGCAATGGCCATACCCGCATCTCGCACCCGAATGTCGAGCGCGAAGACCTGAAACCCGACCCGAAGCTGGCTACGCTCGGCGATCTGTTCGGCAAACTTTACATCCTGCCTGCGCCCGTTCTGCCGACCGAACGTTTCGCTTCGCTCGCGCTGCCGACGCCGATGGCGACCGGGCAAAAACATCTGCCCGTCAAGGCCCTGATTTACGACGCGCGCGGCAAGCTTATGGCCGAACATAAGTTCGGCAATCTCAAGCGCAGCGATTCCATCGCGCTCGACCTCAACGAGATTCTGTCCGGAAAAAAACTCGACGGCGGTTATGGCCATGTCGAGATCGTTTACGATTTCGAGGCCGGACAGGAAGCCGACGGCTGGCTGCACGCCCTGTTCCGCTATCACGACCGCAAATCGGGCCACGCGGCGGAAACCAGCTTCGGCGCGCATATCTTCAACACGGTTCTGACCTATAAGAACGAGCCTCAATCCTATGCCGGGCGCGCGCCGGGCCTCAGCACGCGCCTGTTTCTGCGCATGGGCGCGCAGCCTTACGACACGATGTGCCATTTGATCTATCCGGCTTCGACGCCGTGGCGCGGCAGTTCCGACACCGCGCTTGTCCTGACCGGCGGCATGGATGGCAAGGAAATCGCCAAGAAAACCGTGCGCATCCCGTGCGGCGGCTCGCTGCTGTGGAAAACGAGCGAAATGTTCTCGAAAGAACAGATCGCCGCAGCAGGGACGCATCCTTACGTCCTGATCCGCGATGTCACCTGCCGCCTCTTCGGCTATCACGGCTTAATCAGCGCCGACAAAGCCTTCAGCCTCGACCATATGTTCGGGTTTTAAGCACAACAAACGATGACAAAAAAGGCCGTCATCCCGGCGTAAGCCGGGATCCAAATTGAAAACTTTTTCTTTCCGCAAGACACAAAA
>JAGWKW010000252.1 GCA_028865155.1 Alphaproteobacteria bacterium | reverse complement strand
GGCGGGCGTGGGCAGATCGCTTGCATAAGCGAGGCGGATCAGAACCATTTCCGCCGCCTGCCCCGGATGCGCGGCAGCCTGAACTTCGGCAATGCCTTTGAGCAAAATCTGCCACGCGCGCGCAAGCGCGGGAATTTTGACGTCCGACAGATCGGTCAGAAGCTGGCGGTCATATTCGGCAATCGCTTCGTCCGCCGCAAGGTCGGGAATGACCTGCGCGCGCGTCAGCAGATGCACGAGGTCGCACATATCCTGCAAAATCTGCAGCGCATCGGAACCGCCCTGCTGCATCACGGTGAAAGTGTCGAGCGCGGGTTCGATCTTGCCGCGCAGAAGATCGCGGCACAGCGCGATGCTTTGCCCGCGGTCGGACAGGCCGAGCATATCCTTGACATCCGCCGCCGTGATCGTGCCGTTGCCGCGCGCAATCGCCTGATCGAGCAAGCTGAGCCCGTCGCGCACGGAACCGTCGGCGGCGTGGGCGATCATCTTGACGGCTTCCGCGTCGGCAGTCGCGTTTTCCTTTTCGGCGACTTTGGCAAAATGCGCGGCCAGAATGTCGCTGTCGATGCGGCGCAGGTCGAAACGCTGGCAGCGCGACAGGACGGTGACCGGAACTTTGCGGATTTCGGTCGTGGCGAAGATGAATTTGGTATGCGGCGGCGGCTCTTCGAGCGTTTTCAAAAGCGCGTTGAACGCGTTTTTGGAAAGCATATGGACTTCGTCGAGGATGTAGATTTTATAGCGCGACGACACCGGGCCATAGCGCACGCCTTCGACGATGTCGCGGATATCGTCGACGCCGGTGCGCGAGGCCGCGTCCATTTCCAGGACATCGACATTGCGGTCTTCCATGATCGTGCGGCAGGCGTCGCATTGCCCGCAGGGATGGATGGTCGGCCCGCCCCCCTCTTTTTTATTGCCGTCCGGCCCGGTGCAGTTGAGCGCGCGCGCGATGATGCGCGCCGTCGTCGTCTTGCCGATGCCGCGCACCCCCGTCAGCATCCAGGCATGCGGCAGGCGGCCCGTCTGGATGGCGTTGGACAGGGTGCGGATCATCGCTTCCTGCCCGATCAGCTCCTCGAACGTCGTGGGGCGGTATTTGCGCGCCAGCACGCGATAGGTAGGCGCGCCGCCTGACGGTGCGGCCATGTCGGGAAACAGCGCATCCATGCTTTCAGCAGACGAAGTTTCGGGTGCGGGCGAGGCGAACAATTCGGACATAAAATCGAGAATCCGTTACGAATGAATCAAGGAAAAAGACGATAGTCTCCCCATGCGGCAGGGTCTAGGATAAAGAAGTTAATACGCGTTTTTTCACAGCTTTTAGAAGGCAAAAACCCCCATACAATGCCTCATTCGCTCCGCCTCGCTTTGTACCAGCCCGACATGCCGTCCAATATGGGGACGATGATGCGCCTGTGCACCTGCCTTGGCGCCGGAATGGATATTATCGAGCCCTGCGGCTTTCCGTTCGACGACGCCAAGGTGCGGCGCGCGGCGATGGATTATATCGACCATCTGGATTACGCGCGTCATCGTTCGTGGAAGGATTTTGCGGATCAGATTGGCGAATGCCGCCTTGTCCTGCTGACGACGAAAGGCGATACGCCCTATACCGATTTCGCTTTCCGCGCTGACGACATTCTGATGGTCGGGCGCGAAAGCGCGGGCGCACCCGACGACATTCACGCGCGCGCCGCCGCGCGGCTTGTCATCCCGATGGCCGATGGGCTCAGGTCGCTCAATGTCGCGGTCGGCGCGGCGATGGTTCTGGGCGAAGCCTTGCGCCAGATGCGCGAACAGGCTTAAGCGACACAAGCCGTTTGGTTGGCGTTCGCGGCGCGCAACGGCGCCGGGCGGCGCGGCGCGACGACATATTTATGGTAAGCCGCATCGGCAGCGGTGGCGCCGGCATAGCGCGCGTCGATTTCGGCGGGCTGGTTTTCATAGGCCGGCAGCGGCGCGCCGTCGAACGGGCTGATATAGCCGAAATTGTTCAGATTGGCGGCAAAGATACGGGCCGCAAAATAATTGGGGTTCGTCCGCGCGATTTGGCCCCGGTTGTATCTTTCCACCAGATCGTATTGATCCACATGCTGGCTTTCATGGAACACCGCATCGACGGTGGAAAGAAAATTGTACTGAAACCC
>JAGWKW010000036.1 GCA_028865155.1 Alphaproteobacteria bacterium | reverse complement strand
GAGCTTGATCCGGGCGATGCGCGCGACGGCGGACAGGTACGCATTATGACGGTGCATGCCGCCAAGGGGCTGGAGGCGCCGATTGTTTTTCTGCCCGACACGGCGGCGGTGCCGCGTTCGAACGATATGCCGAAATTTCAATGGAGCGCGGCGCAGGATGACGGCGGCGCGCCCTTGTTCCTGACGCGCAAACCGATGGGCGGTGCGGCGGCGCGCATCTGGCGCGCGGCGCATGAACGGCAGCTGGAAGAATATCGCCGCCTGTTTTACGTCGCGCTGACGCGCGCGGAAAACCGGCTTTATATCTGCGGCTGGAAAACGCGCAATGGCGGCGAGGGAAGCTGGTACGATCTTGCCGCCACGGCATTGCGGGTTTTGCATGAGGAACATGCGCCGGATGAAAACGGCCCCGCGCCCGATATTGTGCTGGCCGATCCGGTTTTGGCCGCGCCTGCGGCAGAAACGGAGAAAACGGAAAATGCGCCGCCCGCGCCTTTGCCCGCATGGGCTTTGCTGCCCGTCGCGCGCGCGCCGCAACCGGAATATGCGCCGCCGCCTTCCTCAGGAGACGAAGATTCCGCCGCGACGCCCGACGCGGCCTTTGCGCGCGGGCGCATTATCCATCGGCTGCTGCAAAGCCTGCCTGACATTGCGCCGGACAAGCGCGAGGCGGCGGCGGCGCGTTTTCTGGCTCAGCCGCGCCACGACCTGACCGATGCGCAGCGCGACGAGATTGCGCGCGAGACGATGGCGTTGCTCGATAATGAACTTTTTGCGCCCCTGTTCGCGCCGGGAAGCCGCGCCGAGGCTGCATTGACGGGCAGCATCGGCGGCGCGGAAATTTTCCGGCAGGTGGATCGGTTATGCTTGCGCGGCGAGGAAGTCTGGGTCGTCGATTACAAAACCAACCGCCCGCCGCCCGAGGACGAAAGCGGCGTGCCGGACGCGTATCGCGCGCAGCTTGGCGAATATCGTGCGCTGCTGTCCGGCATCTATCCCGGCAAGCGCGTGCGTTGCTTTTTGCTTTGGACTTATGCGCCGAGATTGATGGAAATCACGGTCTAACTTCCCGCGCGGACGCAGCGAAACCCGAAATCGGGATTGCAGTTGGCGGGCAACAGCCAGGACCGGCAGGCGCAACGCTGCATGGCGGCGGGCGTTCCCCACGCGCCGCCTTTATAGATTTTATGCGTGCCGGTTTCGGGGCCGTGCGGATTGCGCTGTGCCGCATCGCCCGGCGCAACCGGCGCGTACCAGTCCTGGCACCAATGGCCGACATTGCCCGCCATGTCGTAAAGCCCGTAACCGTTCGGCGGATAGGAACCGGCTTCGGTTGTGTCGCCGACAAGATTGTCGAAATTCGCGCGGCTTTTGTCGATGTCGTCGCCCCACGGGTACAGTTTTCCCTCCAGCCCGCCGCGCGCGGCATATTCATATTCCGCTTCGGTCGGCAAGCGATAGCCCGAAGCCGAAAAATCGCAGGCGAAATCGTTGCCTTCGTCGTAGCAGGGCTGCAAATTTTCTTCGCGGCTGCGCCAGTTGCAATAAGCCGCCGCCGCGTACCAGCTCACATACACCACAGGGTGGTCGCGCTTGCCTTGCGGAAAGATGATCTCCTGCCGCCAGGGATAGAGGTAATAGGGATTGTGGTGAGCCGCAATCGCGGCGGTTTTTTGCCATTCGGGGCAGGCTTTCAAAAAAGCCTTGAATTGATGGTTGGTAATGGGCCGGTCGTCCATCGTGAAAGCGTCGAGCGTCACCCGGCGAACGGGCGCGCCTTCCAGCCCCGCCCCCATCAGGAAGCTTCCCGCCGGTATGGAAACCGTTGCCGGAAATGGATTTCTGGATGCCGACACCATGAAACTATTTCTTTCCGTTGAGCAAGGCGGGAACGAAATATATAATGCCCCCACTTCGCCGATACTACGAGAGTATCGCGGTTCAGCCAAGCGAAGTTGCAACTGCGCCCCGTTACCGAGAACGGAGCGACACACGGGAAAAGTGGCCGGACGCATAGGCGTTCCGGTTGTTCGCAACTTGGGGCTTGGACATGAACATCTTTTCTGCGCACACATCTGCGCACACAAACACGAATTTTATTCTCCTTGCCGGCTATGTCACCGCCATGATTCTGGTCAGCCTCAATGCGCGCCGCAAACGGCAGGGCGCGGAGGATTTCCTTGTCATGGGGCGCAAGCTCGGCACCTTCGGCGGCGCGTTCAGCATCGCGGCGTCGTGGATTTGGGCGCCCGCCATTTTCATCTCGTCGCAAAAAGCCTATGAGCAAGGCTTGCCGGGGATTTTCTGGTTCACGCTGCCGAACATTTTGTGTTTCTTCACCTTCGTGCCGCTCGCCCTGAAAGCGCGCGAGCGGATGCCGCAGGGTTATTCGATACCCGATTTTCTTTTCGTGCGTTTTGGCGGCGACAGGCGCATTCATCTGGTTTCGCTCGCCGTCTATCTGGGCTATCAGCTCGGCGCGGCGGTCATCAATGCGCTGGCGGGCGGGCTGCTTTTGCATACGCTGACCGGATTGCCGGTTACGGGCTGCATTCTTTTGATCGCGGGCGCGGCCTATAGCTATTCCGTCATCGGCGGGCTGCGCGCTTCCGTCATGACCGATGTCGTGCAAATCATTTTGCTTCTTTTCATCGCTTTCGTTCTTGTGCCGTGGGTCATGTCGGCGACCGGCGGGTGGGAAACGCTGCGGCAAGGTCTGGGCGGGCATTCGGGGCTTTATACGAACATTTTCGACCCTTCGGTGGCGTATAGTTTCGGCATTCCGGCGACGATTGCGTTGATTTCCGGGCCGGTTGCCGACCAGATGTTTTTGCAAAGGGCATTCGCGGCCAAGCGCGCATCGCTTGCGAAAATTTTTATGCTGGGCGGGCTTATTTTCGGCGTCGTGCCGATTACGCTGTCGCTGCTTGGCTTTATCGGCGCCGCGCCTGCCGTTCAGGCGGCCGTTTCCATTCGCGATCCGCAAATGGTGGGCGCGGAAGTCGTCGCGCATTACCTGCCCGGTTTTGCGACCGGCGCTTTTATCGTTCTGGCTTTTGCCGGGCTTTCCTCCTGTCTCGATTCCTCTTTCGCCGCCGTCAGTTCGCTGACCGCCATCGATATTTATCGCCGCTATGTCGCGCCGGAAGCTTCGGAAAAGAAGGTTTTGCGCGCCGCGCGCATCGGCATGACGGCGGTCGCCCTGGCGGGAACCGCCATTGCTTTACTGCAACCGAAACTGCTGTGGTGTTTTTTGATTTACGGCGCACTGGCTTCGTCGATGCTGGTGCCGGTTTATTTCAGCCTGTTTTCCGACTGCGTGTCGAAGCGCGCCGTTTTCGCTTCGATTACCCTGTCGGTTCTGTCGGCCTTGCCGCTTTCGACTTATGCGAATGTGGCGGGGAAAACCGGGTTGATCGTAGCCGCCGCGCTTTTGCCGCCTGTTCTGAGTCTGACGATATGCGGCGTTTCCGTTTTGCGGAATTTACGGTTACGCGTAGCCGCTTGACCTCAGCTATGCAAAAATTCGGCGAACAGGTCGTCGGTGCGTTTGTTGGTGAGGTCGGCTGCGGTTTGGTTGAAGTTTTTTCCGCCGAGGCGCGCGAAGGCGTGATCGACGCCTTCATAGACGTAAGGCGTGACGATCTCGTTGCGCGCGAAGGCTTTCAGGAGCCGTTCGCGGATGTCGGGCGGCGTGTATTGGTCGAGTTCGGCGATATGCATAATCGTCGGCATGCGGATGTCGTGAATTTCGTCGAGGTAATTTTCCAGCCCGACGCCGTAATAGGACGACACGGCGTCGACGTCGCTGCGCGTCGCCATCAGATAGGCGAGCTTGCCGCCAAGGCAGTACCCCACCACGCCGACCTTGCCGTTGCATGCCTTCATCGCGCGGACATGGGCCAGCGTCGAAAGCAGGTCGCGCATGCCCGCTTCGACATCGAAGCCCTTGAACAGTTCGAACGCGCGGGCCCATTCGGCTTCGGTCTTGTCTGTTATCTGTATGCCCGGTTCCTGCCGCCAGAACAGGTCGGGGCATACGGCAACGTAACCCTGTGCGGCAAAGCCGTCGCAAATCGCGCGCATAGTGGCGTTAACGCCGAAAATTTCCTGAATGACGATGATGACGGGGCCGTGCCCGCCTTCGGGCAAGGCGCAATAAGCGCCGAACGAGCGGGCTTCGAGCGATTGAATTTGAATATCGGGCATGGGAAAACCTGAGTTCGAGGAAAACAAGACGCCGTTGGGAAAGCAGTACCAAAAAGCCGGGAAATTGTGTAGAGTCTTTTCCGCCGTTCCCTTTCCAGCATGCGAGCCGCGCCATGAAAGTCACCTTCAACGTCGAATGCACCCCCGAAGAAGCGCGCGCCTTTTTAGGCCTGCCCGATGTCGCGCCGATGCAGCAGGCTTTGATGGCCGAGCTTGAACAAAGGCTGCGCGACAATATAGTATCCATGTCCCCCGAAGCGATGGTCAGGACCTGGCTGCCCGCCAGCCTGCAAAATGTCGAGCAGGCGCAGAAAATGTTCTGGGCGAATTTGCAGCAGACCATGTCGGGCATCGCCGCCACGACGTCGGGCGCGATGAGCGCCTTTGCCGAGCGGGGCGATAAACAAAAATGATTTTCGCCGAGACGGAACGGCTGTACCTGCGCGCGCTGACGTACCCGGAATTGCCGCGCATGACCGACTTGCTCAACGACTGGGATGTCGTGCGCTGGCTCGCGGTCGTGCCGTTTCCTTACACGATGAAGGACGCCGGGGATTTCTATACCGACATGGCGGCCTGCTATGCGCGCGGCGCGCCGGAGCTTTTCATCCTTGCGCAAAAAACCGACGATCTGCTGATCGGCGCGGTCGGGTTACATCCGCCGCGCGATGTCAACCCCGAACCGGGCGAGGTCGAGATCGGCTATTGGCTGGCGCGGGACTACTGGGGCCAAGGCTTTATGAGCGAAGCCGCGCGCGAAGCGCTGAAAATCGCCTTCGCACGGCCCGCGACGCGGCTGGTCGGCGCGACCACCGCACTTGACAATGACGCTTCGCAAAATGTTCTGCGCAAAATCGGGTTGCGCAATATGGGCGAAGTGCCGCGCGACTATGGCGCGCTGCGCGGCGACGACACGGTTTTGAAATGGCGCATCACGCGCGACGATTATGAAAAGGAAAGCGCTGCATGACGGCCTGCTCGCTTATCGACATTCCCCTTCTGCGCCCCGACCGCCCGATGATTTTTGTCGCCGCCGCCGTCCTGATCGACGCGGAAAACCGCGTTCTTCTGGCACAACGCCCGGAAGGAAAAACGATGGCGGGCTTGTGGGAATTTCCGGGCGGTAAAGTCGACGAAAACGAAACGCCCGAACATGCGCTGGTGCGCGAACTGCGCGAGGAACTTGGCATCGAAACCTCGCCGGGCTGTATGCAACCGATGACTTTTGCCTCGCATCCTTACGAAAAATTCCATCTGCTGATGCCGCTTTTCGGCTGCCGCGTCTGGCAGGGCGAGCCGCAGCCGCGCGAGGGGCAGAAGCTGGCCTGGGCATCGAAACATGAATGGCGCGATTATCCGATGCCGCCGGCGGACGACCGCGTCTTGCCGATTTTGTTCGAGATGCTCTAACCCTCTTCCGGCGTCAGGGTTTCGAGCGCAAGCGCGTGAATGCCGCCTTCCTGCATTTCACCCGCCAATGCTGCATAGACGGCGCGGTGCCGCGCGACGCGGTTTTGGCCTTCGAAAGCCGTGCTGACGATTTTGACGCGGTAATGCGTCTCCCCGCCCGGCCGCGCGCCTGCGTGACCGGCGTGGCGGGCGGATTCGTCTTCGATCTCCAAACCGGCTGGCGCGAAGCTTTCGGTTAAAATACGGTGAAGCCGGGCTTTTCTTGTTTCAAGATTCATGGCCAAATCTTCACCCATTTATGATAAACTGGCAAGCTATAGTCCGTCCGCTTGAAAACCCGAAAAAGTTTTTCGTCGCCGTAACGAAAGAGCTTAATAAAATCAAGCAGACGCGGTCAAAAACTTTTTCGGGGTTTCAAGTTGACGGTGTATATGCGCGCATTCAAAGACATTTTTTCCGATACCGCCGACCGCCCCGTCAAGCTGCGGATGTGCGCCCATCCGTCCTGCGCCCTGACGGGCGATTACCGCGCGCCCAAAAGCCGCGACCGGCTGAACGACTATTATTATTTCTGCCTCGACCATGTCCGCGCTTACAACAAGGAATGGGATTATTTCGCGGGGCTTTCGCCCGACGAAGTCGAAACCTATAACCGCAAGGCCACCGTCTGGGAACGGCCAAGTTGGCCGATGGGCCAATGGGGCGCGCGCGAACAGGCATTGCGCCATCAGGCCATGAACGACATTTTCGGCTATGCGCCGAACGAGGATGCGCCGCCGCCCATACCGCCGATGCCGCTGGCCGAACGAGAGGCGCTGGCCGCGCTCGACCTCTGCGCGCCGGTGACGTTTGCCGACATCAAGGCGCGCTACCGCATTCTGGTCAAGCAGCATCACCCTGACCTTCATGGCGGCGCGCGCGAGGCCGAGGAAAAGTTTAAAAACATCAACGCGGCTTTCGCGACCCTGCGCGGCATCTACGAACCCGCCGAAGACTAATCCAATAATTCGATCTGATGCGGATCGGTTGCGACGATCATCGGGCCGGAATTGCGGGTCACCCATCCGCGTACGCGTATCTTTTTGC
Source organism: Alphaproteobacteria bacterium (assembly GCA_028865155.1). GTDB lineage: Bacteria > Pseudomonadota > Alphaproteobacteria > UBA9219 > UBA9219 > CAIXLI01. Next base: position 3,726 of record JAGWKW010000036.1, on the reverse strand, counting down.
CCTGCCATTGCAGGATATCTTCGCCAGCTTTTTTGAAGGCGCGCAGGTTATGCGCAGGGATCGCAATCGTGAAATCGTCATGCCAGTCCGCGCCGAAATCGAGATAGGCCTTGTTCCTGACGCGTTCGGCTTTGACGATGGTTCCGGTTATAAATCCATATTTTCCATAAAGTTTCGCCGCATCGGTTGCTTTCGTATCGGGATGATTGCGCCAATAGCCTGTCTTCATTTTCCGCGCCGCGCGTTCCTCGGCCAGCATCGCATCCGGTTCGGGTTCCGCGCCCGCGGCCGGATAAACGAAAGCCAGTCCGCGCGCCAGCAAGTCATCCTGCAACGACTGTCTATCTCCCTGTATGAAGACAAGCGCGGATAGGCGCCCGTAACGGTCGGGCGCGGCGTCTTTCAAAACCAGATCATGCCCCGCGACGGCGGATTGCAAAAACGCCGCCGCGCCGTCCACAGCCATGATCCCGGCCAGCCGCACGGTACGCCCGTCCGGCATGGCGATTTCATCGCCGGACAGGGCACGCGCGGAAACGGCCGCACGAGCATAACCGGACAGGCCTAGCCACACGGCCAGCACGAAAAGACAGGAACAACGCTTGGTTAAAGAGGGCATAGCAAACACCCCAAGGCAGGAAAAGCATCCTATCTTTTTCTTTTGATTGCGTAAATTGGCCTTTTCCCTGGGCGCAAGACGCGGAAATTATTTCTCAAACGCTTCAAGAACCGCTATAAGCCGCCCTATGAAGCTTCATGCCGTCGCCGCCGAAAGCCTGATCAGCCCGCCCGAAGAGATTATCGCCGAGGCGCAGCGGGGCCGCATGTTCATCCTCGCCGACGACGAGGACCGCGAAAACGAAGGCGACCTTGTCATCCCGGCGCAGTTCGTGACGCCGGAGGCGATCAATTTCATGGCCAGATACGGGCGCGGGCTGATTTGTCTGGCGATGGAAGGCAGGCAGATCGAACGGCTCGGCCTGCCCATGATGAGCCAGAATAACGGCACGCGCTTTCAAACCGCCTTCACCGTTTCGATCGAGGCGCGCGAAGGCGTAACGACGGGCATTTCCGCCGCCGACCGCGCCCATACGATCCAGACTGCGATTGCGCCGGACAAGGGCCCGCAGGATATCGTCACGCCCGGCCATGTGTTTCCGCTTATGGCGCGGCCCGGCGGCGTTCTGGAACGCGCGGGGCAAACCGAAGGTTCGGTCGATATCGCGCGGCTGGCCGGATTGATCCCGGCTTCCGTTATCTGCGAGATCATGAACGAAGACGGCACCATGGCGCGGTTGCCCGATCTGGCCGAGGTCGCGCGCCAGCATAATCTTAAAATCGGCACTGTCGCCGACCTGATCGCCTATCGCCGCCGCACTGAAACAATCGTCGAGCGCCGCCTGTCGCAACCCTTTACCAGCATTCATGGCGGCGATTTCGCCATGCATATTTATGTCAACAGGGCCGCTTATGCCGAGCATGTCGCGCTGGTCAAAGGCGATATCTCCGGCCCCGCGCCTGTGTTAGTGCGGATGCATGCGCTCGACGTGCTTGAAGATGTTCTCGGCGACCGCAGCCGCGGCCATGGCGGCGAATTGCAGGCTTCGATGCGGATGATCGCCGAGGAAGGGCGCGGCGTCATCGTCCTGCTGCGCGAAGCGCAGGCGGCGAGTTTGTCGGAAAAACTTGCCGCAAGAGAAAAACAGCCGCAGTCGCGGTTGCGGGAAGCCGACAAAGTCGGCGAACCGCAGAGCAGTCGCGGCCCATGTAAAGAATTGCGCAATTACGGCGTCGGCGCGCAGATCCTGATCGACCTCGGCGTGCGCGACATGATCCTTCTGTCGAATTCGCAGCGCACCATCGTCGGGCTCGACGGCTATGGGCTGCGCCTCGTCGAACAACGCGCCATCGGAGGGTAACATGGAAATTAAGCGCCCGCCCGCTTCCTTCACTTTCGAAACGCCGCCGCATGTCATGATCATCGAAGCGCGTTTCTATACCGACGTCGCCGACCTGCAACTGCAAGGCGCGAAGGCGGTGCTGGAACGCGTCGGCGCGAGCATGGAGATCGTCACGGTTCCGGGGTCGCTGGAAATTCCGGCTGCGATTTCCTTCGCCATCAAAGCGCTCGACTTCGACCCGATGCGCCGCCGCCCCGACGGTTATATCGCGCTTGGCTGCGTCCTCAAGGGCGGCACGATGCATGACGAGATCGTCGCCGTCGAAAGCGCGCGCGGGCTTCAGGAACTGGCCCTGCACAACCGCGTCGCGGTCGGCAACGGCATTTTGACCTGCAATTCGATGGAGCAGGCGCTTGAACGCGCCGACACCGCGCGCCTTGACCGGGGCGGCGAAGCGGCAGAAGCGGCCCTGCGCATGATCGAGTTGAAACATCATTTCCGCCTGTCGCCGAAACGGCGCTGGGTGGCGAAGAACTAGCAAAATATAAAATCAGGAATTTTCAATGGTACAGGAATTGCGGCAAAAAGACGAACATAACGACAATAGCGCGCGCCGCATGGCGCGTCTTGCCGCCGTACAGGGGCTTTACCAGCTCGCCCTGACCGATGAGCAGCCCGAAGCGCTGATCCGCCGCTTCCGCGCCGATCCCGCCGTCGTCCTGCGCGAGGAGGAAACCGTCATCGCCGTCGACCGCGACATGTTCGGAACGATCCTGTCTGGGGTCAGCGAAAATCGCGCCGCCATCGACGAAATGATCGCGGGCGCGGTCGACGCGAAGCTGTCGCCGGGGCGGATGGAGCCGCTGCTCAAATCCATCCTGCGCGCGGGCGTATTCGAGCTTCAGCACAGCGCCGCTGCGACCGGCGTCATCGTCAACGACTATGTCGATGTCGCGCATGGTTTCTTCGGCGCCAAGGAACCGGGGCTGGTCAATGCCGTGCTCGACCGGCTCGCAAAAACTTTGCGTTCTTAATTTCTTGTCAAAGATTGGTTTTTAAAATCGGAGATATGAAAATACGCTCCTTCCTTATCCTGGCCGCAGGGCTGTTCGCCGTATCCGCGCTGTCGCTTGCCCCATGCCGCGCCTTCGCCGATGAAGGCGCTTCCAAACCGGTTGCGGGCAAAAAGAAAGAAGACGACGTCACCGGCGGCCGTTTCGCGGGCGATCCGATCTATGTCCATCTTGCGCCTTTGGTCATGCCGGTCATCGACGGCAACGGAGCCGAGCAGCTGGTCACGATCATGATCGACGTGCAGGTCAAGGATTTCGACGCCGCCGACAATATGCACACCAACATGCCGCGCGTCATGGATGCGTTGATGACCCATCTTTATGGCGGACTTGGGTCGGGTTCTTTGCGCAACGGCAAGCTCGTCAATGTCGACAAGGTCAAACGACGGGCGACGGCCGCCGTCGCCTCGGTCATCGGCGCGGAAAACGTGGTCGACGTATTGGTGCAGGGCGTCGCGCAGCGCATGCTGTGACCCGCCGGGGCGATCAGCTTCCGATGCTCCAGTTCCGGATCGCGATGCCGGACGGGCTCTGCTCGGCGGGAACGCGCACGATCGACAGGAAGACGATGGCGCGTTGCTGCGAAGTGACGTTGTTGTTGGTGGCATAGGTCATGATGACCGGCATCTGCACGTTCCATTGATAGACATTGTCGGCATTGACGCCTTGCGCGACGATCACCGGCGTGTCGGACGGCACCGTCGTCAGGACAAGCTGGCGCTCCTTGAAAGCTTCGCCGATCTTGTCGCGGA
>JAGWKW010000035.1 GCA_028865155.1 Alphaproteobacteria bacterium | reverse complement strand
GGATTCACATCGCCGTCGTTCCAGTAATCCCGCGCCAGCCCCACGGCCTCCTGTCGCAGCCGCGCCCACGCATAGCGCGCCTTCGGCGACGAAGCGGCTTTGTCTATAATTTTCAGCACAGGGTTTGGCATGGCGCAGTTCCACCTCAGAATCGAGGATCGGACAATAAAGTAACATACTATGGTTAATATCTGCCATTTGGCGAGGAATTTTATTATGCCGCCTTCGCTTGGCAATTACGCCCAGGATAGAGAACCGTCAACAAAGCTGAAGCGGCTTAGAGCGGTTTTTCAAGCATGCCCGGCGGCGTCCGACAGCATGGCTGGGCTGACGCCGATCTTGGCGACCGCGCGCTCCCATTTGGTTTCGAGATCGGCGTCGAAAATAATCGCTTCGTCCGCCGGTGCGGTCAGCCAGCCATTGTTCTTGATCTCTTCTTCCAATTGCCCGGCGCCCCACCCGGTATAGCCGAGCGCCATGATGGCGCGCTCCGGCCCCTTGCCGTCAGCGATATCCTGTAAAATCTCGATCGTCGCCGTGACCGCGATATTTTCGTCGATGCGCGTGGTGCCTTCGCGCAAATACTCACCGGAATGCAGAACAAACCCGCGCCCCATCTCGACCGGGCCGCCGAACTGCACCGGCACGTCGGGCGTATCCATCGACGCGTCGACATTCAGCTGATCAAGCAGCATATGAAAATCGGCTTCGCCGAACAAACGGTTGACGACCAGCCCCATCGCGCCGTTGGCGTTATGCGAGCAGACGTAAATGACGGCGCGGGCAAAACGCGGGTCGGGCATCCCCGGCATCGCCAGCAGCACCTGCCCCGTAAGCCAATGCGGCTTAAGGCCGCCGGCCGGCCTCTTTTCGCCGATCTTCTTGAGGCGCGAGACGATATCTTTCATGACAGAATCCGGACGCTGTTCTACAATTCCCTTGCATTCTGCGATAGATCGCGCTGTTTGGATAGCATAAATTACCGACGGGATTCGCCAATGCTTCGCACCCTTCTGGTTTTACTGATCCTTCTTTTTCCCTTGCCGTCCTACGCGATGTCCAGCGCATGGGCGGGCGACGCGGACGCATCCGCGCGCCTGATCTCCGGCGTCGACGGCACGGGAACCGGAACCGCATTGCCGCTCGGCCTCGAAGTCAAGCTCGGCCCCGAATGGCATACCTATTGGCGCTCGCCGGGCGAAGCCGGGCTGCCGCCGCGCCTCGATTGGAGCGCGAGCGAAACCGACGCCGGAAATCTGCAGTCCGCCACGATGTTTTACCCGGCCCCGGCGCGTTACACCGCCTATGGCATGGAAACCATCGGCTACCGCAACGATGTCGTCTTCCCGATCGACGGGGTTTTACGCAAGCCCGGACAGGCGGCGCATATCGCGGTCGGCGCCGATTTGCTCATCTGCAGTTCGATCTGCGTGCCGAAACATTTCGATCTGACTCTCGACATTCCCGCCGGGCCCGCGACGCCGAGCGCCGAAGCGCCGCTTTTGCAACAGGCGCGCGCAGAAGTGCCGGACGGCGCCGCCAGATCCGGGCTTCTGATCCGCAACATCGTCAATGACGGGCAAAGCCTTTCTTTTTCCATCACATCGCGCAACCCGCTTACGCATCCCGATATTTTCATCGAGGATCCGGACAATATCGACTTCAGCGCGCCCGCCGTCAAAACCGGCCCCAACGGGATGAGCGCGACGCTGACCGTCAAGCCCATCGATACGCTGCCGCCGGGCGTCACGCTCGCCGGCATGAAACTGACTCTGACGCTCGTGAACGACAGCCATGCAAGCGAAATCAAAACCGTGGCGCCGCCCGTCTCGGCCGCGTCGCCTGCGCCTGCGCCGAAAACCATGCCCTTCTGGCTTGCGCTGCTTTCCGCGCTTATCGGCGGCCTGATCCTGAACCTGATGCCCTGCGTGCTGCCCGTTCTGTCGCTTAAAGTTCTAAGCGTGGCGAACCATGGCGGCGGCACGCCGAAGCTTGTCCGGCATAGTTTTCTCGTTACCGCCGCAGGAATCGTTTTTTCGTTCCTCGTCCTGGCGACGGGCACGGCCGGGCTCAGGCATTTCGGCATCGCGATGGGATGGGGCGTGCAGTTCCAGCAGCCATTGTTCCTGATGTTCCTGATCCTCCTGCTGACCTTTTTCGCCGCCAATCTCTGGAATCTGTTTGAAATCCCCCTGCCGCAATGGCTCGTCGACCGGATCGATACCTCCTACCACCCCAAACTGGCTGGCGATTTCGTCACCGGCGCTTTCGCCACGCTTCTGGCCACGCCCTGTTCCGCGCCGTTTCTCGGCACAGCCGTCGGTTTCGCCCTTGCGACCGGCACGCCGCATATTTTCGCGATCTTTTCCGCGCTCGGCTGCGGCATGGCTTTGCCCTATCTGCTCGTCGCCCTGTTTCCGCGCACAGCCACCGCCCTGCCCAAACCGGGGCCATGGATGGTCAAGCTGCGCGTCCTGCTCGGCTTCGCGCTCGCGCTGACAGCCCTGTGGCTGACATGGGTGCTGGCGGCGCAGATTTCCCCCGCCTATGCGGCCGTATTCGGCCTTCTGATGGCAGGCGTAGTGATTTTGTTCGCACTCAAAAAACGCGGGCTCAAGCGCGGATTGATCGCGCTCGGCATCGCCGAATTCTGCTTCGTCGGGCTGGTTCTCGGCTTCAATGGCATGACGGAGCACAAGCCGCCGCCGCAAACCGACAGGAAATGGCTGGCCTTCAACCAGATGGCGCTCAAGGCCGACATAGCCGAAGGCAAAACCGTGTTCCTCGACGTCACCGCCGACTGGTGCCTGACCTGCAAGGCCAATATGAAATTCACCCTGTCGCGCGGCGAGGTCGCGCAGCGCCTGTTCCATTCCGGCATCGTGGCGATGCAGGCCGACTGGACCAACCCGGATCCCGTCATCAGCGACCTGCTGCGCCATTACGGGCGTTACGGCATCCCCTTCAATGCCGTCTTCGGCCCCCATGCGCCGCAAGGCATCGTGCTGCCCGAACTTCTGACGCCGCAACTGGTTCTGGATGCGCTCGACAAAGCTTCGGGTACGAAGCCGAAGGACGATCATGCCGGAAACTGAACGCGAACTCGTCATCAAGGTCGTCGCGATGCCGCGCGACACGAATGCGGGCGGCGACATGTTCGGCGGCTGGATCGTAAGCCAGATGGATCTGGCGGGCGCCGTCCATGCCCGCAAATCGACGCGCTCACGCATCGTCACGGTCGCGATCGACAACCTTGTATTCCACAAGCCGGTTTTCGTCGGCGATTGCGTAATCTGCTATGCCAGCACCGAAAGGATCGGCACGACCAGCATCACGATCAAAGTCGACGTCATGGTCGCGCGCCGCAACGGCACGGACGAGGAGGAACAGGTCACCGAAGGCAGCTTCGTCTATGTCGCGATCGGGGATGACCGCAAGCCGATCCCCCTGCAGCCGCCGGTCTGATCGCCCTTGATTCCGTACCGGATTAGTCGTATTCGGAACATCCGCCTCACTTCGCGAAAGGAACCTGCCATGACGATCAAGACCGGAGACAAAATCCCATCCGTCATCCTCAAGCATTTGACGAAAGACGGGATGCAAGACCTTTCCACGGACAGCGTTTTCGCGAACAAGAAAATTGTCATGTTCGCGGTTCCCGGCGCCTTCACCCCGACCTGCTCGGCCAAGCATCTGCCGGGCTTTGTCGAAGCCCTGCCCCAGTTCAAGGCGCAAGGCATCGAAGTCTCCTGCCTGTCGGTCAACGATCCGTTCGTGATGCAATCCTGGGCGGCGGACCGCAAGGCAGACGGCATTACGATGCTGCCCGACGGCAACGCAGCCTTCGCCAAGGCTTTGGGGCTTGAAATGGACGGGACAGGCTATGGCATGGGAACCCGTGCCCAGCGCTTCGCCCTTTACGCCGAAAACGGCATCGTTAAATATCTGGCGGTCGAAAAACCCGGCGCGTTCGAAGTTTCGAGCGCCGAAGCAATGCTCAAGGCAATCAATAGCCTGAAAGCCGCAGCTTAAGCTTCATTTGAATTTAAGCGACGCGCCGACAGCCAGCCTGTCGGCGCGTTCGTTTTCAGGATGGCCGTCATGGCCGCGAACCCAGATAAACTCGACCTGATGCCCTGCCCGTGCGGCATCAAGCCTTTGCCATAAATCGGCGTTCTTGACCGGTTTCTTGTCAGCCGTTTTCCAGCCGCGCTTGACCCAACCCGGCAGCCATTCGGAAATGCCTTTCTGCACATACTGGCTGTCGGTATAAAGCCGGACATGCGAAGGCTTGGTCAGCGCCTCGATCCCCTGAATTGCCGCCATCAGCTCCATGCGGTTGTTGGTCGTGGAAGCCTCGCCGCCCGATAATTCCTTCTCGACGCCGTCGCAGCGCAAAAGCGCGCCCCATCCGCCCGGCCCCGGATTGCCGCTGCACGCGCCGTCAGTGAAGATTTCGACGATTTTTCCTTTTCTGCCCATGCGATTCCCTACTGTTTCCTTGTCTTATAGCTTTGCCGTCCGTAACAATGAAGCTTGGTTTTTAATCAGACCAGCGATTCCCCTATCATATGGAAACGCAAAGCGCTTCCCTATGATAGGATCGCGGTCGAGCAAAGAATCGGCGGCAAAATGCGTATTTCTTTTATCGGCATGTCCAATATCGGCAAAAGCTTCTGGTCGAACCGGCTGGCCGCGCAAACGGGCTGCCCCCATATCGAATGCGACGCGCTGATCGCGGAAAAACTCGCCCCGGAACTGCAAGGATGCAAAAGCGTCCGCGACCTCGCCGCCTGGATGGGCCAGCCTTTCGAACCGCGCCACAAGGAAACGAGCGCACGCTACCTGACTCATGAACGCGAAGCCCTGCAAGAAATTCTGAACGGCTCCGCCAGTATGGATTCCATTATCGACACGACAGGTAGCGTCATATACCTGGACGCGGAAACGCTCGACGCGCTGCGGAACCGAAGCCTCGTCGTCTATCTGGAAGCGTCGCATGCCCATGTCGACGCATTGTTCCGCAGCTATGCCGCGCATCCCAAACCCCTGATCTGGGGGAACGCCTATGCCCCACACGAAGGCGAAACGCATGACGCCGCGCTGCATCGCTGTTTTCCGGGCTTGCTGAACGAACGCGCCGCGCGCTACAAACAGCTCGCGCATATCACGCTGCCTTATGAAGCGCATAAAAACCACCGCGCCGACATGGCGGCGCTCATCGAACAAGCGAGACAGACGATAGAATGAAAATCCTGTTCATTTCCGCCAACCGCGTCGGCGACGCGGTTCTGACGACCGGGCTTCTGGCCTGGCTGGTCGAGCATTATCCCGACGCGCGCTTCACGATCGCCTGCGGCCCCTATGGCGCCGACCTGTTCCGCGCCGTGCCGCGGCTCGAACGGCTGATCGTGATGAAGAAGAAGAAATGGAACGGGCACTGGCTCGATTTGTGGAAGCAATGCACCGGAACCAAATGGGATTTGATCGTCGATTTGCGCAACAGCGTCGTATCGCGGCTTTTGCGCGCGAAACGGCGCGTCTTCCATGGCCGCCCGACCGGCAAGCACAAGGTCGAAGATAACGGCGCGGTGCTTGGGCTGATCCCGCCGCCCGATCCGCATATCTGGGTCGCGCCCGAGGCGGAACAGGAAGCCAATAAGTTACTGCCTTCTGGAAAACAAATTCTCGCGCTCGGCCCCGCCGCGAACTGGCCGCTCAAACAATGGCCGGTCGGGCATTTCATCGCCTTGGTCGCAACGTTGACAGGCACAGGCGGCCCGCTTGAAGACGCCGCCGTGATGATTTTGGCCGATGGCCGCGAGCGCGACCAGATCGCGCCCCTGCTGCAGGCCATCCCTGACGCCAGGCGCATCGAAATTATCGGCCGCGATCTGCAAACTGCCGCCGCCTGCCTGAAACGCGCGCGGCTTTATGCCGGCAACGATTCCGGATTGATGCATCTGTCCGCCGCGCTCGGCACGCCGACTTTGGGCCTGTTCGGCCCCGGTTTTCCGCACGTCTACGGCCCGTGGGGGAAAAACTGCGCCTTTGTCACAACGCCCGAAAGCCGGGAAGAACTTCTGGCCCGCGCGCCCGCCGTGGCGACGCCGAACGACACGCTGATGGACACGTTGAGCGTCGCAAGCGCAGTCGAAGCGGCCAAGGCGCTGCTGGCGCGGACGGCCTAGCGCCGGTCGAACAGTTTTTCGAGATCGGTTTTTTTAAGCTCGACATAAGTCGGGCGGCCGTGATTGCACTGGCCGCTGTTCGGCGTCGCCTCCATCTGGCGAAGCAGCGCATTCATCTCGTCGATGGTCAAAACGCGCCCGGCCCTTACCGAACCATGACAGGCCATGGTCGCACATATATCTTCGAGCCGGTCGCGCAGGGCGCGGCTGTCGTCGTTTTCGGCAATTTCGTCGGCCATGTCGCGCAGCAAGGCCTGCACATCCGCCTGCCCCAGCAAGGCCGGTATCTCGCGCACCAGAAGCGCGTTGCCGCCGAACATCTCGACGACAAGGCCCAGCTCGGCCAACTGATCCGCGCGCGACAAAATACGGTTCGCCGCAGCTTCATCCATTTCGACGACTTCGGGCACCAGTAAAATCTGGCGCTTCACGCCCTGCCCGTTCGCTCCCAAACCCTGCTTCATCTTTTCGTAAACAATACGCTCATGCGCGGCGTGCTGATCGACGATGATCACGCCCGTTTCGCTTTGCGCGACGATAAAGATTCCGTGAATCTGCGCCACAGCCGCACCGAGCCTGCCCGCGGACGGCACGGAAACAACCGAAGCCGCTTCGGCATTGCGCGCCTGCGGCGGCGAAGCCACAAACATCGGCACGGAAAAAGACGGCGCGGCGGACATAAAAGGCTGGCTTTGCCCGACCGCATAATCGGAGAAAGCCGCCTGCTGCGGACGCAGCATCTCCAGCGCCTGCGGCGCGAGCGTGCTGGCGGTAAATTGCGCACCCCGCTGCAACGCATGGCGGATGCCGGAAATCATAAGCCCGCGCATGCGCGCCGCATCGCGGAAACGCACTTCGGTCTTGGCCGGATGGACATTGACGTCGACTTCGTGCGCGGGCACATCGATGAACAGAACCGCAAGCGGATGCCTCCCCGAAGGCAGCGCATCGCCATAAGCGGCGCGCAGCGCGGACACAAGCGTCTTATCGCGCACCGGACGCCCGTTGACGAAAACGAATTGCCCGCGCGCCGTCGCAGCGTGCAAAGTCGGGTAAGCGGCAAAGCCCGTGACCCGCACCCCGTCGCGTTCGATATCGATCGCGGCCGCGCTGTCCATGAAATCGCGCCCCATCACGTCGGCGACACGGCCCGCCGCGTCGAGGCGGCGCGGATAATGCAAAGGCTTTTTGTCGTCCGCCTGAAAGGTGAAAGCAACCGCCGGATGCGCAAGCGCAAGCCGTTCGACCGCCTCGCACGCATAATCGCTTTCGGTGCGCGGGGTTTTGAGGAATTTAAGCCGCGCGGGCGTGGCGTAAAACAGATCGCGCACTTCGACGCGCGTGCCTTGCGCCAGCGACGCCGGGCGCGGCGGCGCGGCGGCTCCGCCCTCCACATCGATCTGCCACGCTTCGTCCGCCCCGCGCGCGCGGCTGATCAGAGACAGGCGCGACACGGACGCAATCGAAGGCAACGCCTCGCCGCGAAAACCGAAACTATGGATATTCCATAAATCCTCGTCGGGAAGTTTCGAGGTCGCATGCCGTTCGAGCGCGAGCGCCATCTCCTCGCGTCCCATGCCGCAGCCGTCGTCGGTAACCGTGATCGCCGCCTGCCCGCCTTCGCGCAAACTCACTTCGACCGACGCCGCCCCGGCATCGAGCGCGTTTTCGACCAGCTCCTTGGCGGCGGCAGCAGGGCGCTCGACGACTTCGCCTGCGGCGATGCGGTTGATCAGGGATTCAGGAAGGCGGCGAATTGGCATGGAGCTAAACTAGCCGCCAAACCTCGTTAACCCAATCCTTTTCTGGAGCCTATCTTTTAAGGCCGGCGATAGCTTCTTTTTGCGCCGTGCCCAAGCGCGCGCCCATAAGGTTCGTGCCCGTCAAATCCGCCCCTTCAAGGTCGGCATCTTCAAGATTGGCGAAGGAAAGATCGGCGTTGCGCAGCTTGGCCTGCCTGAAATTGACTCCGCTAAGGTTGGCATAGCGAAGATTGGCGCCCGACAGGTTCGAAACGACGCTGCCGCCTTCCGGCAGGACCAGCGGGTCGAACCGCGCGCCGCGCAAATTGGCGTTGGTCAGGCGCGTACCGGTCATATCGGCGCCACGCACGTCGACGCGCTCGCCGTTGACATAACGCATATCGGCGTTACGCAAATTCGCAGCCTGCATTTGCGCCTCGACCAGGCTGATGCCGTAAAAAACGGCGCCGGCAGCTTTCATCAGCGTCAGGCATGCGCGCGCGAAGATTTTCGTGCCGCGCATGTCGTGGCCGCTGATATCCATGGCCACGCCCGACTTGCCGTTGGACACGACCCAGGCCGCATGCCTGCGCAGCATCTCCTCAAGCGGCAGCTCCATATCCTTGGCAGTCGGGCCAAGCGGCAGGTTGGTCATCGCGCCGTCAAGGCTGGCTTTTTCAAGACAGGCGATATTGACCGACGCGTTGATCAGGATCGCGCCGCGCATGTTGGCCGCGCTCATCTGGCTCATGGTCAGGTCGGCGCCTTCGAGATTGGCGCCGGAAAAATTCGCGCCGGTCAGGTTGGCGCGGATGATCTTGCTGTTGCGCATCGTCGCGTCGCTGAAATTGGTTCCGGCGGCGACCGCACCCGACAGCCGGGCGTCGCTCAAATCGGCGCCGCTCAGATTGGCGCCGCCCGCTTCCCAATCGGGAATGCCGCGATGCAAAGGCACGATATTGCCTTTGGAATCTGTTCCGGCCAGCACGCCTTCGCGTAAATCGACCCCGGTCATGTTCGCGCGGATCAGAGTCGCGCCGCGCAAGCACGCGCCGCGCAAATCGACCCGCACCATGCTGGCGCTTTCGAGGTCGCAATAACGCATGTCCGCGCCGAACAAGGTGCAATAATCGAGCTTCGCGCCGCGCACATCGGCGTCGTTGAGCGAAACCCCGCTCATATCCGCCGTCGACAGGTCGGCCCCGCGCAGATCCAGTCCCGACAGATCATGACGCGCCAACTGCGCGCGCGACCCGCCGACGCGAGCGCTGCGGTACATCTTGTGCTTGCGCAGGATGGCGTTCAGCTCGTCTTGTGAAACCTTGATAAGAAGGTTTTCTTGCTCGTCGCTCATCGCCGTTTTTTCTTGGCTGTCCAAACCTTGATTTTCTCAGCCATCCTTTAAAGAATCCTTACGGCGATAAGGTCTTTTTTATTGATTTATAATGATTTTTTCTTTCAAGAATAGAAGGATTCAAAGAATTTCCGCACAATCTCCGCCTTGCCCCCGCCGGAAGCCGGGATGCCTCCGCCCTTTTCAAGCCCGCGCGCCAGCCGCTTGCCAAGCTCGACACCCGGCTGGTCGAAGGAGTTGATATCCCAAATAACGCCCTGCACGAAAACCTTGTGCTCGTACAAAGCCAGCAGCGCGCCAAGCCGCCGCGGGTCGAGCCGGTCGAGCAAAATCAAATTCGACGGCCGCCCGCCCGGATACATATCCTGCGGCGCGTCCGCCTTCCTTTGCCCGAAAGCCAGCGCGCCGATCTGCGCGGCGAGGTTCGCCATCAGCGCGCGATGGCAATCGGGGCGGTTCATTTCGTCCGCCGCGACGCCGATGAAGTCGGCCGCGATCCGGGTCGTGCCCTGATGCAGCCATTGATGGAAACTGTGCTGGCCGACGGTGCCGCACTCGCCGAACAGAACCGGCGCGGTGTCGTAATCAGCCATGCCGCCGCGCGCCGCCGCCTTGCCGTTACTTTCCATTTCGAGCTGCTGAAGATAACGCGGCAATTCGCGCAAAGCCTCGCAATAAGGCAGAACCGCAAGCGCTGGCATGTTCAGGAAATTCCGGTTCCATATGCCAAGCAGCGCGAGCAGCACGGGCATATTGCGTTCCAGGGGCGCGGCCAGGAAATGCTCGTCCATGGCGGCCGCGCCGGAAAGAAGCTCGCGGAAACTGTCGTTGCCGACCGCAAGCGCGAGGCTCAGCCCGGCGGCAGACCACAGGCTGAAACGCCCGCCGACCCAATCCCACATCGGGAAAACATTCGCGCCCGGAATGCCGAATGCCGCCGTCCCGGCAAGGTTCGCCGACACGGCGACGAAATGCCGCGCCACCGCTTCTTCGCCAAGTTTTTCGACCAGCCACCGCCGCGCCGCATGCGCGTTGAGCAAAGTCTCCTGCGTCGTAAAGGTCTTGGACACGACGACGAACAAAGTCTGCGCGGGGTCGAGCCCGTCCAGCGCGCTTTCAAGATCTGACGCATCGGCATTGGCGGC
>JAGWKW010000034.1 GCA_028865155.1 Alphaproteobacteria bacterium | reverse complement strand
CGGGAATTTCCTTGCCTTCCTTGACCGCGCCATAGTCGCGCAAACGCCGCGCCTTGACCAACACGTTGCGCTCAAGGCTGCCGACCAGCCGGTTATAGCTTTCCATGCTGCCCGACAGTTTCCGCCCGACATCCGAGACATGATCGGTCATGGTCGCGACGGCGGTGTAAAGCTCCCCGCCCAGCGCGCCGAGCTTCTGCGCGTTTTCACGCAAATTCTCCTGCCGCCAGCTCAACGCAACCGTGCGCAGCAACGCGACCAGCGTCATCGGCGTGGACAGAACGACATTATGCGCCGCGCTGAATTCCATCAGGTCGGGGTCGCTGTCGAGCGCCGCGCCAAGGAAATGATCCCCCGGCACGAACAATACGACGAAATCGACCGCGCCTTCGACCTGATCCCAATAGGCCTTGGAGCTTAACGCCTTCACATGCTCGCGCACCTTGCGGGCGTGGGCCTTCATCGCCGCCTGTCTTGCCGCGTCGTCGCCGCTTTGCGCGCCGTCCATATAGGCGTCGAGCGGCACTTTGCTGTCGATCACGACATGGCGCTGGCCGGGCAGGGACACGATGTAATCGGGGCGCAGAACCCCGCCATTATTGTCCGGCACCGTGCGCTGCGAAGCGAAATCCTGAAGATATTCGCTCATGCCGGTCATTTCGAGGATGCGGCGCACCTGAATCTCGCCCCATTTGCCGCGCGCGGCGGGCGAACGCAATGCCTGAAGAAGCTGCCCCGTTTCGTCGCGCAATTTCTGCTGCGCCTCGTTCGACAGGGTCACGGCCTTGAGCAGCTCTTTATACGCGCCCTCGCGCTGGCTTTCGAGCGCGCGTATATGCGCATCCATCTTGGCCAGCGTTTCTTTGACAGGCTTGACGATTTCATCGATCGCGCCCGACTTTTTATCGAACAAAGCCGCCGTCGCGACCTCGGTCTGTTTCAACCGGCTTTCGGCCAGATGCAAAAAGCTTTCATGGCTTTGGCGCAAGGCTTCGGCGGCAATGCCTCGGAACCGTTCGCCCCATTCGGTCTCCGTCCCGATCTTCGCGCGCGTGAACAGCCACACCGAGCAGCCGCCCACAACGATGCCGAGCAAAAGAACAATGGCGAAATAGTCGTAAATACGCATGAGCTCTCGATAAGTTATGCGTTATTTATATCTGATTCGGGTGGGAAACTACCAGCGCTATTGGGGCGAATGACTTGGTGTCAAGCTCGGATGGCTTTTGAAGTGTTGCCGTTCGTTGGGCATGCGTAATGGCGGCAGTTTTTGGTGTTTATGCCGCCGAGCTAGCTGACCATAAACGGCAGAATTGATACGCGAAAGGCAGCTGAAGCATTCGCCGACCTGTTCCCATGCGACTCGGGCGGCACACCCTTCGCCGTATCCGTTTTTTACGGCCTTGACGACTATATAGAGGTTACGCATAGCGGCATAAGCGTAGGCTGCCTCCTGATTAATGGGGTGAGCGACGCCACTTTCCTTTTCGCGTTTGCGATAGTATTTGAGAACCTTTGGCAGTAGTCCATGTGCGAGCCCCAACCCGGCGAAGTCGATGGATTGGGCATCAAAGCCTGCGGACATCCAATCGCAAACACCGTTAACTGCATTAAAATTGTCGGAAACGATGATGTTGGCAGGATGAATATCTGAGTGGCATAAACCTATTCTGTCTGTTGGTAATACTGTTTCGAGCCGTCGCTTGAGCAAATGAGCGCTTTGTTCAAGGAGTTTAAAATTGATCCCGGCATCATCAAGATTGTTGGTAATTTTTTGTGCGTAATCTGGATATAACGTCCCTTCATTCAGTCCTTTATTCAATTTATCGATTTCGGCCACATTTTGGATAACGAATATTTTATATTTGTCTGACGCAAGCGGACGGTCGAGCAAAGATTTGCCCGCATCATGAAATTGCTTTGCGAGCTTGTTTTTTATCATCGCCGCTGTGCTGACTTGATGGTGCAGGGTATACATCCATGCAGCGATATCGCGGGCTAAAGCATCCATTTGAGCATTGCTCAAGCCATTGTGTGGGTCAACGAAGTCTAGGTAATGCAGTGCTTTGCCAGGGATGCGACGAATAAGGCGCATCGAATGACCGGTGAATATAGTGCCATTGCCTATATGGAGGTATATGGATTGCCCGACCGCGCCGGATGCCGCGCTTTCGACAAGCGCCGGGTGAAGAAAAGGAAGGCCATTGTTGTTGTTGTAAGAGCTTAATGATGCCGATAGGAGGCAATCATTCTGGCGTGCAAAGCCGGCAGCACGTGCATGATGGGGGCCATTCTTGTTTCCATCTTCCAATAATAGAACATCATTGGGATTTTCACGATGCGTCAGTGCAAGACAATGAGCGCCTTTGCCCAGAATATCAAATTCCTTGGGAGCCGTTCGTAATCTCTCGACCAGTTCGATAATATTCATGAAAAACAGGCATGTAATTTAAAAATTCAAAGCTATTCTATTATTAATAACATAATTTTTTATTTGCATGATCAAAAAACCAACCCAACATAAACATTAACCAATGAGGATTTCTGTTTGATATCCTTGCCTTTTCAACAGGATATCATGCATAAATGAACTGAACTGTTACGGAATTCGTCTCTTGCCCGTGTCTCCCGGCGTCGCGCTTGTCATTATTTTCCTGCTCGTTCTCGTCAACGGGTTCTTTGCCATGTCCGAGCTGGCTATCATCTCGGCGCGGCGCGCGCGGTTGCGGCAGCTTGCCGACGAAAACCATAAAGGCGCGCAGCTTGTCCTGAACATGATGGCTGGCGATCCATCCGCCTTTTTGTCCATCATCCAAATCGGCGTGACCCTCAACAGCGTTCTGGCGGGTGCATTCAGCGGCGCGACGCTGGCCGCGCCGTTCGGGGTCTATCTCAACACCATTCCGTGGATCGCGCCGCATGGCGATGCGGCGGCGCTGGCCATAACCGTCATCGGCGTGACTTACCTGAGCCTCGTCGTCGGCGAACTTGTGCCCAAGCGCATCGGCCTGTCCTATGCCGAACCTATCGCCGTCAGGGCCGCGCATATCATGGGATTTTTTGCTTCCGTCGCCGCGCCTGTCGTGTGGATTCTCAAGAAGTCGACCGAGCTTCTGCTGCGCCTTATGTGCTTACACAACCCGCAGGGGCAGGGCGTGACCGAAGAGGAGATCAAAGACATGATTGCCGAAGGCACCCAATCCGGCGCGCTGAAGCCTGCCGAAAAAAACATGCTCGAAGGCGTGATGCGGCTGGCCGACCGTTCGGTGCGGACGATCATGACGCCGCGTATCGACATGGTATGGCTCGATATCGACGATCCGCCGCGCGAGCATAAAAATATCATCCGGTCGAGCGGCTACAGCCGTTTCCCGGTCGCGCGCGGGGATATGGAACAAATACTGGGTATCGTTCACGCCAAGGATTTGCTCAACGCCAGTTTCGACGCGCCCGACCTGTCGATCCAGCCCGCCATGCGCCCGGCGCTGATCGTGCCGGACTCGACGCCTGTTTTGCGGCTGCTCGATCAGTTCAAGCAGTCGGGGCAGCACATCGCCATCGTCGTCGACGAATATGGCAGCGTCGAAGGGCTGGCCTCCGTCACCGACATCATCGAATCCATCACCGGGGGCTTGCCCGAACATGGGCGCGACAGCACCGAAAAGCCGGTACGGCGCGAGGACGGAAGCTGGCTTATCGACGGCATGACCCCGGTGGACGAGGTCGAGGCGCTGATCGGCCTCAAGAACATGCGCGGCGATGGCGATTTCCAGACTTTGGCCGGATTCATCGTCGACCGCCTGGGCCGTCTTCCTGCCGCAGGCGACCATTTCCATTGGGAAGGCGCGCGCTTCGAGGTCGTCGATATGGACGCCCGCCGCGTCGATATGGTCATCGTCACGCCGCCTGCAGGCGACGACCCTTATGAAGGCGGCGATTAACGGAATCTGCTAACCGCCATTTTTCTCGTCAATCGGTACGCCCGGCGCATATTTGATGCGTTGCATTGCCGGGGCCGATTTGACATGCGCGACGTTGGGTGCGGCTGTCAGCTGCTGGGTCACGAATTTTTGAAAAGCCTCCCAGTCCTCGGCCACGATCTTGAGCAGATAGTCGGACTCGCCCGTCATCAGGTAGCATTCGCGCACCTGCGGCCAGTTTTCGACCATTTTGCCGAAATGGGCAATGTCGGTTTCGCTGTGGTTGTTCAGCGACACGAAGGTGAAAACGGTGATACCGAAGCCAAGCTTGTCCGCCGCAACGTCAGCGTGATAGCCGCGGATATAGCCCGCCTCTTCCAGGGCACGGACGCGGCGCAGGCAGGGCGGCGCGGATATCCCGGCTTTTTTGGCGAGATCGACGTTGGTGATGCTGCCGTCATGCTGCAACTCATGCAGGATGCGCAGATCGGTTCGGTCGAGTTTGACGTGTTTCATGGAAACGTTCAGATCGTTATGCGGGATTTTAACAATGTTCGATTAGCATACAACTTGTTTGACTTCCATAACCGGAATATCCACTAATGATGCCGCCGCGAACCGTTTCTTAACTTCTTTGAACGCCCCATGCCGAACACCAATCAGCTCCCCACATGCTGGGTCGTCACTGACGGCAAGGCAGGTATGGAAAATCAATGTCTTGGACTGGCCGAGGCATTGGGATTCAAACCTGTCGTCAAGCGCGTCCGGCTGCGCAGCCCATGGAAGCAGCTCAGCCCATTTTTGCGTCATGGACTCCGATATGCGTTCAGCGCGCAAGGCGATCCTGTCGCGCCGCCATGGCCCGATCTTCTGATCGCGACAGGCCGTGCCAGCGTTCCGGCTTCGCTTTATGTGCGGCGCATGTCGCGCCGCCATGGCGGCAAGGGCACATTCACCGTGCAAATCCAAAACCCGGTCATCGATCCGTCGCGCTTCGATCTCGTCGTCATTCCGCGCCACGATACGCTGACCGGCGCCAACGTCATGTCGACACGCGGGTCGCTCCATCGCGTGACGAAGGATATGCTCGCGCGCGAGGCGGAAAAATTCCTGCCTCAGGTTGCGGCTTTGCCCGCGCCGCGCATCGCCGTCCTGATCGGCGGCAGCAATGCGGTCTATAGCCTGACGCCGCGCGAAATGAAGGTTATCGCTGCGCAGCTCGCCGATATCGCCGGGCGTGACGGCAGCTTGATGATTACGCCTTCGCGCCGCACCGGCGCAGAAAATCTTGCCATCCTGCAAGACGCGTTGCGCGGTAAGCCCGCCTATATATGGGACGGGCAGGGGGCGAACCCTTACTACGGCATGTTGGGACTGGCGGACGCGGTGCTGGTTACCTGCGACAGCGTCAATATGGTGTCCGAAGCCTGCATGACCGGCAAGCCGGTCATGGTCATCCAGCTTCCGGGGGGATCGGACAAATTCCGCCGTTTCCATCAGGCGATGCGTGACGATGGCATGACCCGGCCTTTTACCGGCAAGATCGAGGCATGGGGTTATGTGCCGCTCGACGATATGCGGCTCGTGGCCGACCGGGTCAGGGAGATGATGGGAAAGCGTTGACCGCTTCCATTCCCTTTCCTATCCTTGCGCCCATGATCGAAACCATCGACCTTGGCGCCCTGCGCGCCGCACCTGTCACGCGCGAACCTTTTCCCTATTTGATCGTGCCGAACTTCGTGCGGCCCGAAGCGATGGAGGCGATCGAGGCGGATTACCCCGATGTGCAAGTGCCGGGCAGCGTGCCTTTGCCGTCCTTGAGCTATGGCCCGCGTTTCCGCCGCTTCATGGAAGAAATTCGTGGGCCCCAAATGACTGCGCTGATGGGTGAAAAATTCGCCATCGACCTATCGCGCCGCCCGACCATGGTCACGGTGCGCGGCCAATGCCGCGCCACGGACGGAAAAATCCATACCGACAGCAAGACCAAGCTCATTACCGTCCTCATATATATGAACGGCAAGTGGGAGCAGCCGGGCGGACGGTTGCGGCTTTTGCGTTCATCTGACAGTCTGGAAGATGCATTTGCCGAAGTGCCGCCGATGCAGGGAACGCTGCTTGCATTCCATAACCAGCCCAACGCCTGGCACGGCCATGAAAGTTTCGAAGGCCGCCGCCGCGCCATCCAGTTGAATTGGGTTGCAAATCAAGGCGTTGTCTGGCGCGAGCAGGCGCGCCACTGCCTGAGCGCGCTGGTTAAGAAATACAATAAATTCACCTAAAACCGTTTTTAACTGCGCGCGGCCGTTAAAAAAACCTGTTTTTGGCCTTTAACCATGCGGCAAGGTTTATATGCCAAGAATCACAGAACTTTACCTGTAAGGAAGATCCGAGCCCGCCCGCCTTCGGAACTAGCCCCCTTCCAACGGACAGCCTTTCCAACGGAAAGGCCACAAGAGGAGAAATGGCCGTGAGTCAGCTTGCAAAGCTTAGAGTCCTTGTCGCCGACGATCATTTCCTGATCCGGCAGTTCGTCCGTAATACATTGCAGGAGGCGAAAGTCACCAACGTGCAGACCGCGGCCGACGGCAACGAGGCCATCGACCTCGTGCAGAAATCGCGCGAGGCCAACCAGCCGTTCGACGTCGTTTTCCTCGACTGGAATATGCCGACCGTGTCGGGACTCGAGGTGCTGAGCTACTTCCGCGCCAAGCCCGAATATGCCGACACCGCCTTCGTCATGCTGACGGCCGAGTCCGAGCAGCAGAACATCATGAAAGCGATCAAGGCCGGCGCGACCTCCTATATCGTCAAGCCCGTGTCGCCCGCCGATCTCGGCAAGAAGCTGTTCGAGATCAATGAATGGCTCAAACGCAAGCGCCAGGTCGCCGGCGGCATGTTCGGTTAAACGGAGCGTTTCCATGTCATTCAACAATCTTGCCCTCAACGACGCATTGGCCAAGGACATTTCCCTGGCCGTGACGCGGGCTTTGCGCGATACATTCAATGTCGACGTGACGGCGGATCCGCCCGAATATGGCGACGGCATGGTGTCGTTGGTGGGCGATACGTCGGGCATTATCGCCATAGTGCAGTCGCGGCTTGAAGGCACGATGATGCTGTGTGTGACGTTCGAAACTGTGCGCGACCTGTTGCCGCAGATCGTCGGGCCGTCGGTGGCGATCACGCACGAAATGGTGGCGGATGCGGTTGGCGAGCTGACCAATATGGTCTTCGGCCAGGTCAAGAACGAACTGAATCAGCGCGGGCTGCAAATCAAGCTTGGCATTCCCTGCGTTGTGACCGGCAAAGGGCATTTCGTCAGCCAGTTCCATCGCGGCAAATACATGATTGTGCCTTTCCATCTCGACGGGCGCCTGTTCCAGGTCTATGTCGCCCTGCACGAACAGGCGACGCACAACGGCAAAGCCGCGTCCTGATCAATAAGGGGAATGAAAGTTCGATGCCTGAAGATATAGACCTTTTCGCGCGTCCTGCCGGAGCGGCACCAGCCGCCGGGCCTGTTCGCGCGGCTTCGGGCAAGGAAGACAGCGGCGGCGATATCATCCATATCTCTATGGCTGGAACCACCGCGATCGTGCTTGCTTTGCTGTTCGCGGTCGCATTGCCGGTGTTCGGGTTCACGCCCGTGACCCAGAAAAGCAGCTTTTTCGTTTTGTGCGCCGCGGCTTTCTGCGGCATCGGATATTTGTATTACCTCAATTACAAGGTGCATCGGCTGGTCAGCGACCATGCCCGCCTGAACGAGGTTCTGGTCAACAGCCTCGGTCAGGGGTTTCTATCTTTCGGGCCTTCCGGGATTTGCGGCAAGGGTTATTCGCAGGCTTGCGTCGATCTTCTGCAGAGCGAGCCCGCTGGCAAGCACATTATGGATGTTTTGCATGTGCCCGAGGAAGGGCGCGACGATTTCAAGGACTGGCTCGATGTTCTGTTCATGCCCAATCATGCGCTCGGCTTCAACGATGTCGTGAATTTTTTTCCCCAGCTTTTCGCGCATAGCGAAGGGCGGCGCATTACGCTCGTTTACCGCCCGATCTATGCCAAGGCCGGCGTTCTGGCGCGCGTGGTGCTGATTGCCACCGACGAGACCGAGGAATACGAAGCGCAAGAGCTGGCGCGGCAGAGGCAGGAATATGCCGACATGGTCTGCCGCATCTTCCAGGAGCGCAACCAGTTTCTCGCCACCGTCACCCATATCCGGCGCTTTATCGAAGAAGCCGCGTTGCCGGTCACGCGCGATACCGCTGCGCCGCTGTTGCGGCTGCTGCATACGCTCAAGGCCGCGGTCAAGCATTTCCATTTTAACCGTCTGGGCGATACGATCCACGCGCTGGAATCGCAATTGCGCGACGAAAGCATCACGTCCGACGCCCAATTCACCGACGTCCTGATGATGGGGCGCAAGCGCGTCAGCGACGAATTGAAGGCTGCGCTCGAAGATATCAAGGATCTTGTCGGCGTCGATTACGATCAGCGCGGCAATATGCATGAGATCGAGGAAAATGCGCTTTACAGCTTCGCGCTGGTCATGAATGTGTCGGGCGTCAGCCGCGATGTCGTCGACCATTACTTGCGCTTTATCGTCGCGGTTCCGGTGCAGGAATGCCTGCGCCAGTTCGAGCGCGAACTCGCCGATCTGGCCGAATTCGTCGGCAAGCAGATCAAGCCGGTGCGCTATACCGGCTCCAACCCGCCTGTTCTGACGCGCACGCTGCACTCGCTGCTATTCTCGATGACTCACATCGCGCGCAACATTATCGACCACGGTATCGAACCCGCCGTCACCAGGCTTGCGCGCGGCAAGGATCCTGCCGGGCAGGTGATGATCCATACTGACATCGAAAATGCCGCCGAAGGCGAACGGCAATGGCTGCTGATTTCGATCGCCGACGATGGCGGCGGCATCGACCCGGCGCGCGTGCGCGCCAAGCTGGCCGCTTCGGATCCCAACGGGGCGTGGCGCGCGCAGGACGATCATGCCGTAATCCAGAATATCTTCTCATGGGGCTTTTCGACCCGGGATTCCGTTACCGACCTGTCGGGGCGCGGCGTCGGCATGGAGGCGGTCGAGCGCGAGGTCAAGGAGCTGGGCGGCTCGATCGAGGTATTTTCGGAAATGTTCCAAGGCACAAGGTTCGAGATTCGGGTGCCTTATACCCTGCAGATATGAGGATAGGAGATAGCCAAAGGCGAAAAAGCGCCTGCAGCCAATAATATCTTTGTATAACAGATTGTTAGGGTGCAGCCATGGGCGCTGCGTCCAGGCGGCCATTTTAAGCCCCTTCCTTGCTTGACTCTGCTTTGTCAATCCCTATACTGCGCCACCTTAGCCCCGGGGTCGGCGGCTGGGATTTTTTCAATAAAAACCCGTTTGGGCGCGGGCCTTTGGCCGTGCCGAAGCGGCGTTTTTGTTGTTTGCGGCAGAAAAACTTGGGAGAACAAAGTGGCTCGTATTGCAGGCGTCAACATACCGACGGCGAAGCAGGTGCATATCGCCCTGCGCTATATCTATGGCATCGGATCGGCCAATTCGCTGGAAATCTGCGCCCGCACCGGCATCGAACCGACCAAGCGCGTCAACGACCTGACCGAAGGCGAAATCCTCAAGATCCGCGAAGACATCGACAAGAACTACAAGGTCGAAGGCGATCTGCGCCGTGAAGTCGCGCTGAACATCAAGCGTTTGATGGATCTCGGCTGCTATCGCGGCCTGCGCCACCGCAAAGGCCTTCCGGTCCGTGGCCAGCGCACGCACACCAACGCGCGTACGCGCAAAGGCAAAGCCAAGCCCATCGCCGGCAAGAAGATCGCCAAGAAATAAACCCTGAACGGAAAAACCATTATGGCAACCGAATCCAAATCCAAGAAATCCGACAAATCGCCGGTTCGCCGCCGCCGCGAGCGCAAGAACATTGTCAACGGCGTCGCCCATGTGAACGCCAGCTTCAACAACACCGTCGTCACGGTGGCCGATGCGCAAGGCAACACCATCGCCTGGTCGTCTTCGGGCCTGATGGGCTTCAAGGGCTCGCGTAAATCCACGCCTTATGCCGCGCAGATGGCCGCCGAAGATGCGGGCCGCAAGGCACTCGAACATGGCGTGCGCACGCTCGAAGTCGAAGTCAAAGGCCCCGGTTCGGGCCGTGAGTCCGCGCTCCGCGCCTTGCAGGCGGTCGGCTTTTCGATCACCTCGATCCGCGACGTGACGCCGATCCCGCATAACGGCTGCCGCCCGCGCAAGCGCCGCCGCGTCTAAGAAAGATTGAGAACTGCCTTTGCTACGCTGGCCGTGGCTGAGGGCAATGCAAGTTTGTTGAACAGAAGAAAAACCGAAAGGGTCTGCCCGTGCTGCAAAAAAACTGGAAATCGCTGATTCAACCGACCAGGAGCGCTCATGGCTCCGAAGGTAACCCGAATGTCGCCACCCTGGTCATCGAGCCGCTCGAACGCGGCTTCGGCCTTACGCTCGGCAACGCGCTGCGCCGCGTCCTTTTGTCGTCGCTGCAGGGTGCTGCCGTCACCTCGATCCAGGTCGAAGGCGTGCTGCATGAATTCTCCTCGATCCCCGGCGTGC